>NZ_BAAAVI010000022.1:0-101993 GCF_039534445.1 Streptosporangium fragile
AAACGGACGCGTACACCGCACTCCCGACTCAGCGGCCGATCGCCCGGGGCGTTCGTTTTTGTTTCGTTCTTTCGTTGTGCCTTTATTCTTTCAGGCCCGCATTTTCGTGTCAAACCGACCCGATTTCGCTTGCCTGCCGAATTCCGGCGTCCCCCCTTTCGGGGCAACCCTTCTAACCTACTCCATCATCCGACCCATGTCGAATCAGGCCGGAGAGCGGGTGTGATCGGAAGGAATCCCGAGGCCGCGGCAGCGTGGCCGTCCCCTCGGGCCTGGTGAACTTTATGGACCCCGATCGGGATCGTCAAATCGGCGCTCCGACCAGCGGAAAACCGATTGCCCGCAGGGCGGGGACGGCCGCACGCTGGACAGGTGGCGATTCTCGAGGCGACGGCTCTCGCGAAGAGGTTCGGTCCGGTGACCGCCGTCGAGAAGGTGGACCTCATCGTCGACCCCGGTGAGATCGTCGGGTTGCTCGGTCCCAACGGCGCGGGCAAGTCGACGACCCTGCACATGCTGCTCGGCCTGATCACTCCCGATTCGGGGAACATCCGCATGTTCGGCCTGGAGCTGGCCAGGCACCGGACAGAGGTGCTCAGCCGGATCAACTTCGCGGCGAGCTACGTCGACCTGCCCGGCGTCCTGCACGTGCGGGAGGTTCTTGACGCCTTCGCCCGGTTGTACGGGGTACGGCACCCGAAGACCCGGGTGGAGGAGGTCGTCGAACTGCTCGACCTGGGCCGGCTGCGCAGGCGGCGTGTGATGGAACTCTCGTCGGGGCAGCGCACCCGCGTGCAACTGGCCAAGGCTCTGCTCAACGAGCCGAGCCTGCTCATTCTGGACGAGCCCACCGCGAGCCTCGACCCCGACGCCGGGGATCGGATCCGCAACCTGCTGGTCCGGGTCGCCCGAGAGAGTGGCAGGGCGATGCTCATCACCTCGCACAACATGCGGGAGGTGGAGCGGATGTGCGACCGCATCCATTTCATGTCCGAAGGACGGATCGTGGCCGGCGGGAGCCCCGCCGAGCTGACCGACGTCTACGGGGCGGTGGATCTGGAAGAGGTGTTTCTCAAGGTGGCGCGATCATGACGGTGGTTCTTCCTCCGCTCGGCCTCGCCGCTCGCAGGCGGCGAATCGGCGGTGTCGTCCTGCGCGACCTGGCCGCGCTACGGCGGAGCCCGGTCCGGATGTTCGAGATCGTCTTCTGGCCGACGATCGAGCTGTTCGTCTGGGGCTTCGTGACGCTGTACCTGCAATCGCAGCAGGTGCCGTTCGTGGCCGCGTTCCTGCTCGGCGCGGTCCTGCTCTGGCAGGTGCTCCAGAAGGCCAGCAATGAGATCTCCATCGCCTTCCTGGAGGACATCTGGAGTAGAAACCTGCTGAACGTCCAGGTCAGTCCGCTCTCCAGTGTCGAGTACGTGATCGGGCTGATCGTGTTCTCGTTGGGCAAGGTCGTCTTCGCCGTCTTGATCATGTCGGGGCTGGCGCTCGTCCTGTACGGCTTCGGCGTCACGAGCCTGGGCGCCGGGCTGGTCCCCTTCATGGGGCTGCTGCTGGTGATGGGCTGGTCCCTCGGCTTGGTGGGCATCTCCGCGGTGCTGCGCTTCGGTGAGAACGCGCAGGTGATCGCGTGGTCCCTGGTCTTCGTCGTACAGCCGCTGGCCGGAATCTTCTATCCGGTGGAGGTCCTGCCCGGTCCGGTCCAGGCGATCGCCTGGTGCCTGCCCGCCACGCACGTCTTCGCGGGCATGCGGATCGTCCTCAACGGCGGCGCCGTGCCGTGGGAGAGCCTGGCCTGGGCGGCAGCGCTGGACGCGGTCTATCTCGCCGCCACGCTGGGCCTGTTCGCCTGGGCGTTGCGCCATGCCCGTGCCCGCGGCCGGCTGTCGCGTTTCGGTGAATGAGAAGCTCCGGTACGTCGCGTCCAGGCCGGGACGTCGTCGGTGGCCCCGAGGGCGCCGGTCCGGGGCCGGGTGCACGACGTCGCTGCGGGGAAGCACCCGGGCGAGGTGGCCGGTACGGTCCGGGTCCGGGTGCATGGCGTCCCCCCTCGCCGGCCCTTCCGCGGCCGCCGGGATGAGGCCGCAGGTCAGCGGCGGCGCTCCCCGGGACGCGGCCGCCGTGCCTCACGACAGGCGGCATGGTCGCGACCCGTCAGTAGTTCCCTTCGGCGACCTGGACCACGGTGAGCCCGAGGGAGCGCCACATCGCCACGACTTTTGCCCGGTCTTCGACGACGGCGGCGACCTCTCGACACGCGAAGTGCTCCCGGTAGACCTCGGCTTTCCAGACGGTGTCGGGTCGGCGGTCGCCGTTCGGCCTCAGCCACAGCCCTTCGGCACTGTCGAAGTGTCCGACGTGGGCCCGCAGCCAGCGTTCCGTGGTACGGCGGGTTCTCTCGATCCGGCCGGACACGTAGGCGATCGGATGGCCCGCGAGGATGAGGGCCCGGACGATCGCGACGACGGGAGGGTTCGGCAGGTCCTCCCCGACACGGTCCCAGTCGTAGGGGCCCCGGTCACCTCGTAGGGCGAGGGTGCCGTCGATGTCCACGATCCATACGGCGCCGTTTCCGATGCTCATGGTGCCCATCTTTCCTGCCGGGCGAGCCATGTGACGCCCGCGGAACAGCTCGGGTGGGTGGCCGGGGCCCGGCAGGTCGTCTCCCGTAGCCCGCCCGGGGAACCCGGACGGGCTTGGCACGTCGGCTACACGCGGGGGTCGCGGCCGGCGAGCGCGGCGGGTTTCGCGTCGCGACTGTTGGCGTACAGGCTCGTGATCGTGACCGTGGCCAGAACCACGACGATGACCCCCAGCGAGAGCAGCGTGGGAATCTCCGGAACCCATGTCCAGACGCCGTGCGCCCAGTGCAGGACGAGCTTGATCCCGATGAAGGCCAGGATGATGCCGAGCCCGTGGTTCAGGTGCCGCAGTTTCGCCAGGACGCTCAGGAGCACGAAGTAGAGCGCCCGCAGGCCCAGCAGGGCGAAGGCGTTGGTGGTGAAGACGAGGAAGGGATCCTCGGTCACGCCGTACACCGCGGGCACCGAGTCGACGGCGAAGACGATGTCGGTGGCGAAGACGGCCACGATCGCCAGCGCCAGCGGGGTCAGGGCGCGGCGGCCGCCCTCCCGGACGACCAGGCGGGAACCGCGGTAGTCGTCGGTGACCGGCATGAAGCGCCGCAGCAGCCGGATGGTGCGCATGGAGGAGATGTCGACCTCCTGCTCCTTCCCGCTCAGGGCGTCTTTGAGGATCTTCCCGGCGGTGACGATCAGCACCCCGCCGAACAGCAGGAACGCCCATGTTCCGCTCTGCAGGACGGCCGCCCCCAGCGCGATGAAGACGGCACGCAGCACCAGTGCCCCGACGATGCCGTACAGCAGGACCCGCTGGGCCAGCGCGGCCGGGACGGCGAAGGCGGACAGCAGCAGCATGAACACGAACAGGTTGTCCACCGACAGCGACTTCTCCACCACGTAGCCGGTGAAGAACTCCACCGCCACGCCGGACCCGAAGGCGCTCCACAGGTAGACGCCGAAGGCCAGGGGAAGCGCCAGGTAGAAGACCGACCAGCCCAGCGCCTCGCGCATCCGCACCTCGTGCGGGCGTCGTGTCAGCATGAAGTCCACGGCCAACAGCAGCACCAGAGCAGCCACGGTGATCACCCACAGTTGCGGCGAACCGACCGTTTGGATCTCGGCTGTGGACAGGACTGTTTGGGCAGGCATAAAACCCCCTCGAACGCGCTCGGTCGTTCGAGGTCTCCTTCACCTGCACTATGCGGGTGGCCGTCCGGGGATGTTTCGGAACATCCGTACTGACCGGATCGACTCTTGGGAAGTACTCCCCTCGCCGTTCCAGATTAGGCCACCCCCCGGGCGGAGCTCCACCCCCGGCCGGTGGCCGGGCGCGGCGCCCGAGCCCCGCGTACAGTGGAACCAGCGGAGGGGAGTACCCACCGTCCGACACCCCGATCGTCATCACGGTCCCCGGCGCAGGGAGACCCGGCGGGGTGGCCCTCTCGTTCGACATGGGGGCGTGGGAAGACCTTCGTCCTCGTGGTCACGTGTCCATGGCGAGGTCGAGGAGGGCTCGATGTCCGCCACCGTGCTTCTCGAAGTTCTGCTGGGAGTCCCGTTGACGATCTCCGCGATCGTCACCCTCGCCGTCCTGTGGCCGGGGCGGCCGGGGCCCCGGCCGCCGTCCGCTCTCGAACCGCCCCCTCGATGCGGTCCGCCGGTGACCGGTCGGAGATGCCGTCGCATGACCGGCCGGGGGCGCCGGCACATGACCGGTCGGGGGCGCCGGCGCCGGCGGTGGAACACGCCTGCGCCGCCGGGACGATCGCGGCGGCGGCCGACGTGTCCTCGACAGTGGCTCGCGGGTTCGGCGACCGGGATCCGCTCGGCGGGGATCACGGGTGCCCCGCCTTCTCGGGGAAAGCGCCTGAGCCCGGCGCCGGCCGTCCCGCGATCTTCCGCGATCCGGTCGTCGTCTCCGTCTGCCGCGCAGACCTCCGCCGCGTCCCGGGTGATGGCCGCTCGCGGGTGACGGGTGACAGCGGCGCGGGACGGAGTCAGCGGGGCAGAGTGGCCTCCATCGTCGCCACGATCACGCTGACCAGCCCTTCGACGACCTCGGCGCGGTCCACCTCGGGATGCTCCAGCCACCAGTCTCCGGTGGCCTGGACCATCCCGACGAAGGCGTGCCCGAGGACCTGGGCGCGGATCGGGTCGGGTACGGCCGTCTCGGCGGCGATGACCGTGCCGAGCTCCTCACCCAGGCTGCGCACGATGGCGGTCATCTGGGAATGGGTCCGGCTGTCCTCGGCGCCGGCCCGGTGGAAGAGGAAACGGTAGAGGTTCAGGTTGGCGGCGATCATCTCCAGGTAGGCGGTGATCGTCGCGCGGGCGCGGCTGCTCAGGTCCGTCTTGTCGCGGTCGAACTCCGGGCGGAGCGTGCTGACCACGGTGCGGACGTGCCGGTTGGCCAGGGCCTGGTAGAGCCCGCTTTTATCGCCGAAGTGCCGGTAGAGGATGGGTTTGGTGATCCCGGCCTCGGCGGCGATCGAGGCCATGGACGCCTCGGGGCCCTCCCGCCGGATCACCCGGTCCGCGGCGTCGAGCAGCGCCCGCCGCCGATCCGGATCCCGTCCGCTCACCGCTGGGTCTCCCTTCCAGAGGGGAACAGCATAGGCCGCGTCCCCTCCGAGGGCGGGAAGGACGATCACGGCTCCGGCGGACAGCGGGTGCGGCGGGTGAAGGAGGTGGCCGGCTCCCGGAGAGTCCGTGGAGAGGCGGAGAAGGAGCCTGAACGCCGTACCGCGGGAAAGCCGCCCGGACCGACGCCGGAGTGCGCTTGTTTCCGTCTCCGGCGGAACGGCCACCACGAAAAGGATATTTATCTGCTTTCTGGGCAGGGGACGGCCGTTCAAGGGCACCGTACGGCAGACGGCCGGACAGCCGGAGCGGTGGGGTCAGGGAGCCAATCGACGGGCAGGGGGCTTTTCGGGAATGTCGGGGAAGGTGCGGGGAGCGACCGGACGCGCGGCACACCGGGTGCAGGAGACGGCCCGACGCACGGTACGCCGGGGGCGCGGGGCGGCCCGGCGGGCGGCGTCCCGGCCGGCGCGAGCGGCCGTGTCGGCGGCGCTGTGGCTGCTGAGAACGCTCAACGCGAGGCGTGCGCGCCGCACCCCGGCAGCGGACACCGGGACGGTGCGGATCCTGCTGCATCACGCGTACGGGATGGGCGGCACCATCAGGACCGTGCTCAACCTGGCGGGCTACCTGGCACGCGAGCGCGATGTGGAGGTCGTGAGCGTGGTGCGGACGGCGAAGAAGCCGTTCTTCCCCGTGCCGCCGGGCGTGCGGGTGTCGTTCCTGGACGACAGGACCGGGCGCCGGAGTCCGGTGGCGCGGCTGTTGTCACGTTTCCCGAGCGTGCTGATTCCGCAGCAAGAAAACGTCTACACATCGCTCTCGCTCTGGACCGACCTGCGCCTCGTCGGCTTCCTGCGGTCCATGCGGAGCGGGGTGGTGATCTCCACCCGTCCGGGGCTCAACTTGGTCACCGCGCTGTTCGCGCCACCGGGCGTCATCACGATCGGGCAGGAGCACGTGACGCTGGACGTGCACTCCCCCGAGGTCGTACGGCTCATCAAACGGCGTTACGGCCGGTTCGACGCGTTCGTCACCCTCACCCAGGCGGACCTGGACCGCTACGCCAAGACGCTGAAGAACCCGCCGGCACAGCTGCTGCGCATCCCCAACGCGGTGACCGCGCTGGAAGGCGGCATGTCGCAACTGGACGAGAAGGTCGTGATCGCCATCGGCAGGTTCGTCCACGCCAAAGGCTTCGACCTGCTGGTCAGGGCGTGGAAG
The DNA here is from genome assembly GCF_039534445.1 of Streptosporangium fragile. Lineage (NCBI taxonomy): Bacteria > Bacillati > Actinomycetota > Actinomycetes > Streptosporangiales > Streptosporangiaceae > Streptosporangium > Streptosporangium fragile. The sequence goes on from NZ_BAAAVI010000022.1 coordinate 6,390, forward strand.
CAGGTCGCGGAGGCGCATCCGGACTGGGTGCTGCGCGTGTACGGGCGCGGCAGGCCGGAGGCGGAGGCGCGGCTGCGGGCCAGGATCGAGGAGGCGGGGCTGTCGGGCTCGATGCTGCTCATGGGCGGCTCCACCGAGATCGGCGTCGAGCTGGCCAGGTCGTCGATCCACGTGGTGAGCTCGCGCTACGAGGGCTTCAGCATGACGATCCTGGAAGCGATGAGCAAGGGCGTTCCCGTGGTGAGCTTCGACTGCCCCCACGGTCCCCGGGAGATCGTCACGCACGAGTACGACGGCCTGCTCGTGCCCCCGAAGAAGCCCGCCGCCCTCGCCGAGGCCCTCTGCCGGCTGATCGAGGACCGGGAGCTGCTCGGCAGGCTCGGCCGGAACGCCGCCCTGACATCCGCCGGATACGACCTGGACTCCGTCGGCGCCCGCTGGGACCGGCTGCTGTCGGACCTGGCGGGGCGACCGGCTCTCGGGAGCCCCTCGGCGCCGGACCGGACCGCGACACCGTCCGCAAGGAATATGCAACCGGTCTGAAAGCAAAATTCCGGTAATCTGCCGCACGTCTCCAGGAGGTGGCAGGTGGCCGAAGCGGGTGCCATTGCGGTACCGGGCTACGAGGTGTCCGGCGTGCTCGGCCAGGGCGGTTTCGGGATCGTCTACCGGGCCAGGCAGCTCGCGGTGGATCGCGAGGTCGCGCTGAAGGTGGACAACCGGGTGTTGGTCTCGGAACGGGACCGGCGCCGGTTCATGCGCGAGGTGACCTCGGCGGGCGCCCTGTCCGGCCACCCGCACGTCGCGCACGTCTACGACGCGGGGGTTCTGCCCGACGGCCGCCCGTACATGGTCATGGAGCTGTGCCCCGGCGGTTCGCTGCTGGACCGGTTGCGGGTCGAGAAGCGGCTCCTACCGGCCGAGGTCGCCGACATCGGCATCCGCATCGCCGACGCGCTGGCGGCCGCTCACGCCGCCGGGGTGCTGCACCGCGACATCAAACCGGCCAACATCTTGATCAACCGGTACGGCAACGTGGTGCTCTCCGACTTCGGCCTGGCCACCATGCCGTCCCCGGGCAGCGAGGCCTCGGTGACGCGCGAGTCGCTCACCCCCGCCTACGCCCCGCCGGAGGCGTTCGAGCTGACCGAGCCCGCCGCGGCGGGCGACGTCTACTCGCTCGGCGCCACGCTGTACGCGCTGCTGTCGGGGCGCCCGCCGCGCTTCCCGGAGAACGGCGTGGTCAACATCGCGGTCATCATGGCCCTGCACCGCCTGCCCATCCCGGATATCCCGGACGTGCCGCCGGAGCTCACCGCCGTGCTGCGGCAGGCCATGGTCAGCGACCCGGCGCAGCGCACCCCGTCCGTGGCCGCGCTGCGGGACGCGCTCAGCGACCTGCGGCTGGAGCGGAGCGCCGGGGCGCCGCGGGCCGTTCCGCCGCGCCCCGCCTCCCCTGTCCCGCCGCCGTCCCCGCTGCTGAGAACGGTGCCCGAAGCGGGGGCGCCGCCGTACGCCCCGGCGCCGCCGTCCCCGTACGGCATGCCGGGGGTGCCTTCCGGGCCCGGCAGGGAGCCGGTGCGCTCACACCTGACGTCGCCGGGTCTGAAGGGGACGTCGAGCACCCAGTCCGTCGAGGCGCGCACCGGGCGGCCCGGCTCGTCGAACGCGCGGGTCTTCCTGGCGGTGGCCGCGGCCTTCCTGATCCTGCTGCTGGCCGGGATCGGGCTGATGATCATCGAGAATCGCGACCAGGGGCTGCCCGCCCGGCAGGGGCAGACGGGCACGTAGGCGCTCCTCGGCGCGGGCGCTCCGGGGCGAGACCGTGTCCCCCCGGGCGTCCCCCGGTGTCCTCCGGGTGTCCTCCGGTGTTCCGCGGACCGGTGCGGCCGCCGGGGCGCCGGGGGCCGGCACGGTCATGGCCCGATATCGCGGCGTCCTCGCACCCGTGCCCTCTCCGCGCTCGTGAAAACCGGTAGGTGCAGACTGTCATTCTCGGACGTGGAGACAGGGAGTGTCGGTATGACGCAGGCGCAGATCGGCGTGACAGGACTGGCCGTGATGGGCGCGAACCTCGCCCGCAACCTGGCCAGGCACGGACATACGGTGGCGGTGCACAACAGGTCGCACCACAGGACGAAGGCACTCATCGAGGAGCACGGGCACGAGGGCGACTTCGTCGCCTGTGAGACGCCGGAGGAACTCGTCGCGGCCCTGGAACGCCCCCGGCGCGTTCTGATCATGGTGAAGGCGGGGGCCCCGACCGACGCGGTGATCGAGGAGTTCGCGCCGCTGCTCGAACCGGGCGACATGCTCGTGGACGGGGGCAACGCCCACTTCGCCGACACCCGCCGGCGCGAGGCCGCACTGCGCGAGCAGGGCATCCACTTCGTCGGCGCGGGAGTCTCCGGCGGCGAGGAGGGCGCGTTGCTCGGGCCGAGCATCATGCCGGGCGGCTCCGCGGAGTCGTACGAGGCGCTGGGCCCGATGCTGGAGGACATCGCGGCGAAGGTGGACGGCGTGCCCTGCTGCACGCACATCGGTCCCGACGGGGCCGGGCACTTCGTCAAGATGGTGCACAACGGCATCGAGTACGCCGACATGCAGCTCATCGCCGAGGCCTACGACCTGCTCCGGCAGGGGCTGGGCCGGTCCCCGGCCGAGCTGGCGGACGTCTTCGCGGCGTGGAACGAGGGCGAGCTGTCCTCGTACCTGATCGAGATCACCGCCGAGGTGCTGCGCCAGGTCGACGCGGCCACCGGCGGGCCGCTCGTCGACGTGATCGCGGACCGGGCGGAGCAGAAGGGCACCGGCCGCTGGACCGTGCAGATCGCGCTGGACCTGGGCGTCCCGGTGAGCGGCATCGCCGAGGCGGTGTTCGCCCGTTCGCTCTCCGGTCACGCGGATCTGCGGGCGGCGGCGCGCGGCCTGCCCGGCCCGTCGCGGGTACCCGCCGGGTCCGTCGGCGAGGAGTTCGTGGAGGACGTGCGGCGGGCGCTGTACGCCTCGAAGATCGTCGCCTATGCCCAGGGCTTCGACCAGATCGGGGCGGGCAGCGCGGAGTACGGCTGGGACGTCGATCCGGGCGCGCTGGCCACGATCTGGCGCGGCGGCTGCATCATCCGGGCCGTCTTCCTCGACCGCATCCGCGAGGCGTACGAGGCGGAGGACAAGCCCGTCACGCTGCTGGCCGCACCGTACTTCGCCGAGGCGCTGACGCTGGCGCAGGACTCGTGGCGGCGCGTGGTGGCCAAGGCCGCCGAGCTGGGCATCCCGGTTCCCGGTTTCTCGACCGCGCTGGCCTACTACGACTCGCTGCGGGCCGAACGACTGCCGGCGGCCCTGATCCAGGGCCAGCGCGACTTCTTCGGCGCGCACACCTACCAGCGGGTGGACCGCGAGGGTTCGTTCCACACCCTGTGGTCGGGCGACCGTACGGAGGTCGAGGCCTGAGGAGGCCACCGGGCGGCCGGGCCGCGGCGTTCCCCGCGTCGTGTCAGGGCCGCCCGGACCGGCGGCCCGCACGCTCACCGCGCCGCTGTCCGGCCGCCCGGACCGGCGGCCTGAGCGTTTCCCGCGCCCGCGGCCCGGCGGCCGGGGCGGCCACCGCGCGGGCGGAAGGGCGGGGAGCAGCGCGAAGGCGCGGTCGGCGGCGGCCACGGCCGCGGGATGGACCGTGTCGGCGCTCTCCCCTTCGGCCAGTCTGAGCCAGTTCCGGCGGGCCAGCACCCGCTGCACGGCGAGGACCTGCCCGGCGACGAGGCGCGCGGTGAGCTCGTCGGTGACCTCGGCGAGCGCGGCGGCCAGCATCTCCTCGTCGAGGGCCATGTAGTGGAACAGGCGGGCGGCCAGGCCGGGTGTGGCGAAGACCATCCGGTGGTAGCCGAGCACCTCGGGGTCGTCGTTCAGCCCCGTCACCGGGTCGCGCCGGTCGAGCCCGGCCAGGAAGTGACGACGGAGCGCGGCCAGCGGCGCCTCCCCCGGCGCGCGCTCGCGGACGACCCGGGCGGCCTCGCCCTGGTGGTCGGAGATCCGGTGCAGGACGAGATCTTCCTTGGCGGCGAAGTATTTGAACAGGGTGGGTTTGGAGACCCCCGCCGCCGCCGCGACCTCGGCGACCGAGACCTCGTCGAATCCGCGCTCCAGGAACAGCGCGACCGCCGCCGCGGAGATCGCCTCGTGGACCTGCCGCCTCTTGCGTTCCCTCAACCCTGTCACCGGTCCACCCTAACAGAGTCTTAACCTGGTTAATATCTTTACCAGGTTTCTTAACCTGGTTAATATCTTTACCAGGTTAAGGATTGTGGGGGTGAGGATGACCGGCACGGAACTGGACCGCGAGCGGGCCTACCTGGCCGAGTGCAGGGCGGCCATGCGGCGGATGCTGGAGGACGCGCGGCTGAACGTCGTCGTCGGCGAGCACGTGGCGGGCGACCGCTACAGCGCGGAGCGGCTCGGGCGTCACCTGAAGAGCCTGGCCAAGCAGCTGGGTGAGGAGCCGGACGGCCCGGCGTTCTTCGGCCGCCTGGACTTCGGCACGGGCGAGCACGCCGGACGGCGGTACTACATCGGCAGACGGCACGTCTCCGCCGGCACCGGGCGGCAGCCGATGGTGATCGACTGGCGTGCGCCCGTCTCCCGGGTGTTCTACCGGGCCGGGGCTCGCGATCCGCAGGGGGTCACCGTGCGGCGCCGCTTCGGCTGGTCGCGGGAGCCGGTCGCGCTGACCGGTTTCGAGGACGAGCACCTCGGCCGGGGCGGGGACCCGGGCGCGACGAGCCGGATCGTGGCGGCCGAGATCGAGCGGCCCCGGGTCGGGCCGATGCGCGACATCGTCGCCACCATCCAGCCCGAGCAGGACGAACTGGTCCGCGCCGGGCTGGACGGGTCGATCTGCGTCCAGGGCGCGCCCGGCACGGGCAAGACCGCCGTGGGACTGCACCGGGCCGCCTACCTGCTCTACACCCACCGGCAGCGGCTCGAACGCACCGGCGTGCTGATCCTCGGCCCCAACCAGGCCTTCCTCGGTTACATCTCGGCCGTGCTGCCGGCGCTGGGCGAGGTCGACGTCGAGCAGACGACCGTGGAGCGGTTGCTGGCGCGCGGGCCGCTCCGGGGCGCCGACAGCGAGGAGGCGGCGGGTGTCAAGCACGACGCCCGGATGGCGGCGGTGCTGCGCCGGGCACTGTACGGGCGGGTGACCGCCCCGGTGGAGCCGCTCGTCGTCCCCGACGGTTCCTACCGCTGGCGCGTGTACGAGGAGGAGCTCCGCGACATCGTGGCGGGCGTCCTCCGGGAGGAGAGCCCGTACGGCGTCGGGCGTGAGCGCGCGCTGTCCCGGATCGTCTCCGTCCTGCGGCGGCAGGCCGAGGCGCGCGGACGGATGATCGACGCCGCCTGGACCCGGAGGATGGGCAGGGCGGTCGCCGCGCACCTCGACGCGGTGTGGCCCGCCGCGCAGCCGGAAGAGGTGCTGGCGGGGCTGCTGGGTGACCCCGAGGCGCTGGCCGGGGCCGCCGAGGGGATTTTGACCCCGCGGGAGCAGTCGGCGATCCTGTGGGCCCGGCCGCCGCGCTCCTTCAGGAGCGCACGCTGGTCGGCGGCCGACGCGGTGCTGCTCGACGAGGTCGCGGGGCTGCTGGAACGCCCTCGGGGGTACGGCCACGTCATCGTCGACGAGGCACAGGACCTGTCGCCGATGCAGTGCCGGGCGGTCGCCCGCAGGAGCGAGCACGGCTCCGTCACCGTGCTCGGCGACCTCGCCCAGGGCACCGCGCCCTGGGCCGCCCGCGACTGGCGCGACCATCTGGGACACCTGGGCAAGCCGGACGCCGAGCTGATCGCGCTGACCACCGGCTACCGGGTGCCCGCCGCCGTCGTCGAGGTCGCCAACCGGCTGCTGGCGGAGCTGGCCGTGGACGTGCCCGCCACCCGCTCGTTCCGCGCCGACGGCCGGCTCCGGGTCCGCCGGGCGGCCGGTCACGGCGCCCTCCCCGCCGCCGCGGCCGACGCGGTGCGCGACGCCCTGGGGTACGAGGGATCGATCGCGGTGATCGCCGCCGACGGCGCCCTCGACCCGCTGACGGCGGAGCTGCGGGCCGCCGGAATCGAGGCCGCCGGAATCGGCGACGGGGCCGCCGCGGCCCGGGTGACCGCCGTTCCCGCGTCGCTGGCCAAGGGCCTGGAGTACGACCACGTGGTGCTGGTCGAACCGGCCGAGATCGCCGGCACCGGGGCACGAGGGCTCAACCGGCTCTACGTCGCGCTGACCCGTGCCGTCTCGCGGCTGGACGTGCTCCACGCCCGCCCGCTCCCGGACTGGTTCCCCCCGCCCGCCTGAGCGGTCACCGCCGCCCGGCCGATCCCTGAGCTATCGTGTTCGGCGTCCGGCCGCCGCCGGTGTCGCGTCGCGAGCCGGCGGGTCACGCCGGCGCTCCGTTCCGGGGAAGGACGGCGGGGAAAGGGCGGCGTTCGTGGATCTCCGACTGGCCGGCAGGACGGCCGTGGTCACGGGGGCGAGCAGGGGCATCGGGCTGGCGATCGCCCGTGCCTTCGCCGACGAGGGAGCGGCCGTGGCGATCTGCGCCCGGGACGGCGCGGCGCTGCGGGCGGCCGAGGAGGAACTGCTGGCGAAGGGCGTCGCCGTGCACGCCTCGGTCTGCGACGTCGCCGACCCGGCGGCGCTCACGGCGTTCCTGGACGCCGCCGGCACGGAGCTGGGCCGGGTCGACGTCCTGGTGAACAACGCCGGCGCGCTCGTGGACGGGGACGACGACCCCGACTGGGAGCGGGCGTTCGCCGTCGACCTCATGGCCGCCGTACGGGCGAGCCGGCACGTCGCCCCCATGCTCGCCTCGCCCCGGGCCTCGTGGATCTCCGGCGCGCTCCTGCGCGTCGACGGCGGCCAGCTCAAGACACTCTGAGACGGGCCCGCTCCGGTGGGGCGGCCGGGGCACCGCGGCGGGACGGCCGGATCGGGCCGGGCGGCCGGGGCGCGGCGCCGGACCGGTTCTCCGGGCGCTCCCACGATCAGGGCATGCTCATGGTCGGGGTGTCCTCACGAAGTGGGCCACGAACTGCATCCGTTCGATCATCGTCATGGTCGGGGTGAACGGCATGACCCATGTCTCCAGGCCCCGTAGCCGCCCGCCCATGAGGTAGGGGCAGCACGACAGTCCCGTACGGCGTTCCACCGGGCCCGCGTCGGTGATCTCGGTGAGCGTGTACTCCCGGGGGCGCACCCGCTCCTGGACGATCCAGATGCCGGGCGCGGCGCCGGGTCCGGCGGGCTCGGCCGGCTCGGCGCGCTTGGCCTCCAGCAGCGCGCGCCATTCGCCGTCGGACAGGTTGCACCCGAAGTAGACGTCCTTCGCCTGGTGGGAGTCGGCTTTCTTCAGGATGAAGCCGTCCCGCCCGGTCCGCAGGAGTCGCAGCTCCTCCGCGCCGAGCAGGGCCAGGACCCGCGTCCACGGCACGAGCGCCTCCACCGCCGCGCGTTCCTCGGCCGTCAGCGTGGCGGGCCGGGCGTCGGGGTCGCTCAGCCAGGCGAGGAAGAGCTTGGAGGACAGGTGGGACAGGCCGACCGGCACGGTGCAGCGGGGCGCCACCCGGGTCAGGCGCGCGAGCAGGTCCGCGAACCGTTCGCGGTCGCGGTTCACCGTGAAGATCGAGCAGGCGCGGTGGATGTAGGCGGGGCGGTCACCGGGCGGCGCGGGCGGCGGATCGCCCGCGAAGTGGATGGTGTGCCGCACCCGCCGGTGGTCGCGGTTGAGGAACTCGATGGTGGGAGCCAGTTCCCGGCGGGCCGCGTCGTCGTCCTTCATGATCCAGTGGATGTCGCACGGCGTGCCGCCCGCCAGGTCGAGGAAGTACTGCCGCAGCCCCTCCAGGGGACGGCCTGCGCGCAGCAGGTCGGCGGGGGCGCGGAACAGGTCGGCCGCGATCGTCCACATGTCGTCGGGCCGCTCGTGGCCCGCGGCCGCCGTGTCGAAGTTGGTCTCCACCACCTTGGGGCCGTCCGGGCCGAGGATGACGTCGGGGCGCCCGAAGAGATGGCGGGCGGGGTCTCGCCCCGGCGGGACCTCCTCGGGTGGCTCCTCGCCGGGCAGGGCGGGCCAGTCGAGGTAGTGGCCGCGCACGATCCGTTCCAGGCGTCCGTACTCCGGCGGGCACCGGCCAGCCCGCACGGCGTCGAGCACCTTGAGGTGGGCCCGGAAGAGCGCCCGCAGCGCCGACTCGAAGCGCCCCAGCGAGGACGCCTCCGACCAGACGGGGACCAGCGGGGTGTCGGGCGTCTCGTGCCCCCAGGTGGTGCGGCGGAGCCGCTCCCGGAAGTCCTTCAGCAGGAGCTCGGGGGCGATGTCCGCGGGCGGGCTCAGGTGGTGGATGAGCGGGTCCACGGCGGCTCCTCGACGAGCAGGGGAGGCTGCATGAAGCCCTGGCGGCCGACGTTGGTCGTCTCCTCGGCCGAGGTGCGCACGATCAGCCCGGCCGGCTCGCCCGCGAAGAGGAAGCAGGCCAGTGAGGTGTGGACCGGTTTGGCGTCCCGCGTGACGCTCTGCTCGGCGGCGGCGAGATCCTGCAGGACGTAGTCGTCTCCCGGCGGCTCGGCCCGCGCCGTCCCCAGCGCGGCGAGCCACCGGTCCTCGGCCGTGGAGCGGCCGATCAGCAGGCTGCGGCCCCGGGTGTCCAGGGAGCGCTTGAGAACGTAACGCTCCCGGTGGGCGGCGGCCTCGTCCAGTTCGCCGGAGTCCAGGTGGCGGACCAGGCGGGTGCGGGGGATGATCTCCCGGACGAGTTCGAGGTCCTCACGGCCGGCGTACTCGTGGAAGAGAGGGCTCCACAGGAACGCCAGCGTGCTCTTCTGCTCCGGCAGGTACATGCTGGGCAGCGAGTTCACCGAGAACACCACCCCCGCCCGGTAGGCGTCCAGGTAGGGCCGCACCTCGGCGGTGGTGCGGCTGAAGGCGCACTCGAACGCCCCGGGCCCGCGCGAGTCGTCGTACTTGTTGTAGACGAGGTGCACCGGGAGGCCGCCGTAGTGCAGGCGCCGCCCGTCGAATCCCAGGTCCTCGACGAAGCAGCGCACCGTCGTGCATCCCTGCTCGCGGAACTGCGCGGCGATGTGGTCGAGCTCGGTGGTCATGGTGAGATAGCGGCTGTTGAGCACCGCGACGTTGGTGCCCCGGTCCAGGGCGCCGGCCCGCCGCGCGGAGGCGAGCACGGCGCGCGCGAAGGCGCCGGGTTCTTCGAGTGCCGTCGGCACCGGCCGCAGGCCCGCCGCGCGCAGCCGGTCCAGGGTGCGGCTGCGCCCGAGCAGCCGGGCGAAGTGGGGACTGAAGGTGGCGGCCGCCGGGGAGTGGGTGTTCAACTCGTAGATCCGGGGAGTCCCGCCGGAGTCCAGGGTGAAGTCGTAGCGGCAGTACTGGATCCGCGGCCGGTAGGAGGCGTCCATCCGGATGAGCCCGTCGTGCCGGGGGGCGAGGCGGAAGAAGTCCCGTACGGCCGGCTCGGCCAGGTACAGGTCGATGACCCGCTCAAGGATCTGGAAGAGCCGCCGGAACCGGTCGCCGATCCGGGCGTAGGCCGACGTGGTGATCACGTAGGGCAGCGGCTCGAACGGGATGGGCTTGCGCTCGTGGCGGATGCCGTGGGCGTCCAGATGGGCGGCGTGCTCACCGGCATCCTCGCGCACGTCCTCGTCCGGCACCAGGCCGGCGAATTCACGATCGATCAGATTGCGGCCGCCGCGCCGCTTCAGCTCATGCGCGAGCGCCGCCGCCGCGAGAGATGTCTCCGCGCCATTCACACCTCACAGTTACCATCCTGTGGATGTGAGTCAACCCCTATCGTAAAGCCGGGCGTCTTATCTATCCTTCGTGACGATGGGCATCCGAATTCTGCACGAAGAAGCCGAGGCCTTCCGGCGCGCCGCCGAAGGCGTGGCCGTATTCGAACCGCGTCACCGCACGCGCGGGAACGCGTTCACGGGTAAGCACCTCGACGTCCCCGGCGGGCGGGCGATCGACCTCTCCGGGCTGGACTACCTCGCCCTGGGGTCGGATCAGCAGGTCAAAAGCGTGATGGCCGAAAGCCTCGAACGCCACGACTGCGGCATTCCGGGCAGCGAGGCCATCATTCAGACAGACCAGTCCCACCGTCTGGAACAGGCGCTGGCCCGTTTCCACCTCGGGCGGGGAACGGCGATTACCTTCGGCTCCGGATATTCCACCAACTTCTCATTGATGGAGGCCCTCGGCCTGCGGATGAACAGCCATTTCATCCGCATGTACCGTGACGTTTTCCCCACGGCCCCGGTAAAGTCCGCCCCCACGCTGTTCTTCATGGACGGCGACCTGCACTTCTCCGCACGGCACGGCATCCGTTTCGCCTCCCGGCTGCGGGACGGGGCGTGCGCCGCCTACACCTACCGGACCGGAGACGCCGATCACCTCTCCGCCCTCCTGCGGAGGTCGATGGACTCCCACGGCGACCATGCCGTAAGGATCATCCTCACCGACACCCTCGAGTCCGCCACCGGCCGCGTGTTCGACATGGCCGAACTGTGCCGCCTGGCGGAGGAGTGGGACTGCCTGCTCTACGCGGACGAGGCGCACGCGGTCGGCGTCGTCGGCCCTCAGGGGCGCGGCGTCACCGCCGGGGTGGCGGACTTCGACCGCTACCGCGACCGCCTGGTGATCATGGGCACGCTGACCAAGGCGTTCTGCCAGCCGGGCGGGTACGCGGCAGTCGGCGACCCGGAGCTGGCGTCGCTGCTGAAGTTCTGCAGCCCCCAGCACGTCTTCTCCGCCCCTGTCCCGCCCTGGATCGCGGCGGCCACGGTCCGGCTGATCGAGATGGTGGCCGGCGACTTCGGGGAGGCCCGCCGCGAACGGTTGCGCGCCGTCGCGCGGCACGCCCGCCTCCGCCTCGCGGAGACGGGGTTCGACCTGGTCGGCGACCCCTCGGCGGACACGCCCATCCTCGCGATCCCGCTGCGGGACCCCCGACTGGGCGGCCGCGTGCTGGAGTTCCTGCGGCAGGAGGGGTTCGTCGTGTCCGTCTTCCAGGGGCCCCTGATGCCGGCCGGCCGGGAGGTGCTGAGGCTGGCCATGCGCGCCGACCTCGGGACGGAGGAGGTGGAGGACCTCGTCCGGGCGCTCGTCCGCTGCCGCAAGGCGCTGCCCTTCACCGAGACCGGCTGAGCCCCGCCCCGGGCCCTCGCCGAGACCGGCCTGGACCTTCCCCGCAGGCCCTCCCCCGACACCGGCTGAGCCCCTCCGCCATGGGCCGTCCCCCAATGCGGCCGAGCTCCCGCCACGCGCCCTCCCGGGGACCGGTCGGGCCCCGGCGGCGAGCCGGGCTCAGAACGCCTTGGCGAAGGCCCCGTAGGTCGGGGTGCCGGGAGCCCGGTCGAGCACGGCGAACACCACCCGCTCGAACGATCCGTGGAAGGCTCCCCCGGGGCCGAGGTGCGCCGCGAAGACGGCGGCCACCTGCTCGGGCGAGTTGCGGAAGACGCCGCACCCCCAGGCCCCGAGCACGATCCCGCGCGTTCCCGCGTCGGCGAACAGGGCGAGGACGCCCGCCGCCCGCTCGGACAGCACCTCGGCGAGCAGGTCGCGCCGGGGGTCGCCCTCGTCCACGGCACCGGCGTTCGGTGCCGCGGAGGTGACGAACGAGACGGGGTACGGCCGGCTGAGCAGGTCGCCCCGGTCGTCCCTGAAGACCGGGACGGCGGGCGAGAAGATCGCGTGGTGGCTGTACAGCGGGTCGGCCTGCGCACGGTGGAAGGCGTAGAACACCGGCACCCCGGCCAGGCAGGCGTAGAGCCCCGACGCGCGGGCCAGGGTCTCCTCCTGCGCTTCCGCGCCCTTCAGGAACCCGCCCCCCGGGTTCTTCGCCGAGGCGAAGTTCAGGCATCCGACGGCGTCGCCGGCGGCGGCCAGCCGGCGGGCGGCCGACAGGGACGTCTCGTTGGTCACCTCCACGGAGGTGGCGACGGACGGCGGGCGGGGGCGCAGCCGGCGCAGCTCGCCCGGGGTCCACAGCCGTGTGCCCGCGACGGCGGCGGCGACCTCTTCCGTGATGGTCACCCGTCCCCGTTCGGGGTGGTCGTACCAGCCGCGGTCCAGGATCCCGACCGTCTCCTCGGCGATCCTGCGGCGTGCGTCTCTCATGTGCCCTCCTCTGCGAGATCAAATTAGTCTCATCGTGAGAAATTCTCAATACGAGAATGACGGAGGACACGGGGTGCGCGACTCCAGCGAGGCTCTTCACGTCCAACACCTGAACGGCCCGACCTGCGATAGGTTTCGCATGAAATGCCCCTTTCGCCCCATTATTACCGTCGCATGGTCCGGACTTTAATGCTGGAAATCGCTGGAATTCAGGGGAGACTGATGGAACTCCTGTTACGCTCCGGGCCGTGAGTGATTCACTGGACGCGCTGGAACGGCGGATAGCCGAACTCCGCGCCGAAGTGCGGCGGGCCGTCGCGGCGCGGGAGAACGCGCTCGCCCGCTCCCTCCGGGGTGATCTGCGCCGGGCCGAGCAGGCCTGGGACGCGGCGGTCACCGCCGAGGCGCCGCCGCGCCAGCGCGAGCCGGAGATCGCGCTGGTGCCCATCAGGGAGCAGGTGCACCAGGCGCTCGCCCTGCTGGGCGTGCCCACCTCGGCCAAGCTGATCGTGGCGGTCAACGACGCGTTCTTCTCCCGTGAGCTGCGCGGCTCCCAGCTGACCAGCCTCCGGCGCGACGAGGAACGGTCTTTCCGCAGCGACCCCTACGCCAGGCCGTACTACCTGTGCGCCGCCCTGACCGACCGTCTCTCCCCCGCCCGCGGACTGCTCACCGACAGCACGTGGCCGACGGAGCTGCGGGTGCTGGGTCCGCTCAGCCCCCGCGTGCACTTCCTCACCTCGGCGATGCGCATCGCCGAGCACCTGACCCGCCTGGCGGAGCCGCCCGAGGGGGCGATGCGCCTGCTGTCGCGGATGGCGCAGAACATCCCGGGCGCCGTCGAGGGGTTCGCCCCGGCCGACCCGGTGACCGCGATCCGCGCGGCCGGGGCCGAGCTGGAGGTGCACCGGGCCGCCGACGCCGCCCAGCGGGCCGAGGTCGCGGCGCGCGCGACGAGCCGACTGTCGGACGTGGAGCGCCTGTTCGGCGTCACCGCGATGAACACCCTGAGGGGGGCCTGTTGAAGACCGGGCGGGACGAGGGAGCCGGCTCGTGAACCGGCTCCAGGAGCGAGCTTTCCTGAACAGGCTGGAAGAGCTGCGCGGGCCGGTGCCGCCGCGCCCGCACGACGCGCGGGCCATCGCGGCCCTGGCCGCCAACCCCGGCTGCACCCGCCGCTCCGTGATGGACGCCGCGGGAATCGACAAGGACCGCACGGCCCGGCACGTGGGCTTCCCCGCGCCGTTCGGCCAGTCGCAGTTCGCGATCACCCGCGGGAACGGGTTCGAGGCGCTGGTGAAGGAGAACGGCTGCGCCGAGCTGCTGCGCGTCCTGCGCGAGCTGCTCGGGCTGCCCGTCTCCCAGGTCGGCTACCAGGACGTGGAGAGCGTCGGCTCCCACCTGCGCCACTCCCACACCCGGGCGTTGATCGACCGCGCGGCGCGCGAGGAGGACGGCGCGGCGGTGTTCTACGACCACCCGCTGTTCAGCCTGGAGATCGCCGGTCACACGTCCTACCTGGAGCCGGACGTGGTGGCCTTCCAGATCGGCGGGCGCTTCCACATCGTGGAGATCAAGTCGTTCGGCCTGGTCGACGGGCAGGCCGAGCCGGGCAAGGTGGCCGCGGCGGCGCGGCAGGCGGCGGTGTACGTCCTGGCGCTGCGCCGGCTCCTGGCCGACCTCGGGCACGACCCGGAGCGCGTCTCACACGACGTGGTGCTCATCTGCCCGGAGAACTTCGCCAACCGCCCGGCCGGGGCCCTGATCGACGTGCGCAAGCAGCTGGCGGTCCTCAACCGGCAGCTGGCCCGGATGACCCGGGTCGAGCGCCTGCTCGCGGACCTGCCGGCCGGCCTCACCTTCGACCTCGCCCCCGACGAGAGCGGGGTGCCGACCCGCTCGGCGGAGGAACTGGCCGAGGCGCTGCGCCAGGTGCCCGCCCGCTACGCCCCCGACTGCCTGTCGACGTGTGACCTGTGCATGTTCTGCCGTGACGAGGCCCGCGTGTGCGGCTCGACCGACATGCTCGGCCGCCAGATCCGCGACCAGCTGGGCGGTGTCTCACGGGTGAGCGAGGCGCTGGGCCTGGCCGAGGGAACGCGGGAGCCGGCCGAGGGCCAGGAGGAGATCGCCGAGCTGCTCCGGCTGGCGAACCGGCTGCGCGAGGAGTCGCTGCGGTGACCGCGGACCGGGGCGCGCGGGCGACCCCCGCGGCGGTCGCCGGCCGCGGTGACCGGGTCGCGGGAGGCGGACGGCGCGAGGCGATCGCGGGAGCCGCGGAGGGGGCGCCGTGAGCGCGCTGACGGCGCTGGCGCAGTTGCGGGCCGCCCGGGACGGCGTGGCGCAGCGGACCACCACGGTCAGGCACTGTCACGTCGCCGCCCGGCCGCTGGTGTTCATCCCGCTCAAGCTCGCAGGCGAGGCCGCGGCGCCGCTGGCCGCGATGGTGGGCACCGATCCGGACCACCCCCGGCTGCTCGTCGTCCCGCAACCGCGCGACCGCGACCTGCGCTTCGCCTTCACCGCCGGGCTGGCCGAGGTGCTGCTGCCGTACATCGAGGGGTTCCAGAAGACCACCGAGACGGTCGAGCGCAGGAGCGGCGACCCGTACGAGCGGTGCCTGGACGCGCCGCAGATTCTCGTGCCGAACCGCCCGGCGGCCTCGTTCGTCGGGCTGCTCGGGCGGTCCACCCGGTTCCGGCGGGCCGACGGCCCCTACCCGGTGCACCCGTCGGTGCCCATGCTCGGCCGGTGGCTGACCTACTTCGCCGACCGGTCGCAGCAGCCGGGCTCCTCCCTGCTGCTGGTGGCCACCGAGGCGCTGGCCCAGCACTGGGCGACCGGTCAGAGCGGGCTCGAGGACGCCAACCTGGCGGCACTGATGGGATGGATCGACCCGCCGGCGGGGATGTCCGGCTGGCAGGCCGCCGAGGAGGCCGAAGACCCGCTGCTCTGGCCGCCGGCCGGGCCGGCCACCGACCCGGGTTTCGACAACGAGGTGCTGGCCCCCGCCATCGGCGCGTACGAGGAGGCGCCGGCCGAGCGCGCCGTCGAACGGATCAGCGAGGCGCTGCGCACCCAGCTCGACCCGACCTGGCGGCTGATGTGGCGGGCGGTCGGCCTGCTGCGGGCGCTGCCCGAGGGCGCACGGGTCAAGGACCGCTGGGAGGCCGACCGCGGGTCGTTCACCCGGTTCGTCGAGCGGATCGCCGAGGGCGGGCCGCCGCAGGCCCGCCGGGACGGCGCGGTCGGCGCCGCCGCGCGACTGGCGGGAATGGAACGGGCGCGGGCGAGCTACGACGTGCAGCGGGCCTACGACGACCCGCTGGTCATGGCCGAGTACCGGCTGACCGGCGAGGCCTTCGCCGGGACGGTGACGTACGCCGACCCCGAGCACACCGAGGGCGAGGGCCGCTCACGCAAGCTGCGGCCGCTGGTCACGGTCGAGACGGACGATCCGGTGCGGCTCGCGTCCGGGACCACGGTCGGCAGCCCCGACCGGCGCGGTCACGCCGCCGAGATCGTCGAGATCGCGGGTGGGGAGATCACCCTGAAGATCGTCAAGGGAATGGGCCGGGGGAAGACCCCGGCGCCGGGTTCGGTCCCCGAGCCGGGCGAGCGGGTCTGCTACACGTCGCTGACGGACGACTTCCAGTCGTCGGCGGCGCTTCCCGACCCCGAGCAGACGCCATGGACCCACGGCGGGCCGCCGGAGGAGTACGTGCCCAACGACGACGACGCCCAGGAGGAATGGTCGTGAGCGCTCACCGGGCCGCGGGGCGTGCGGCGGGCCGCGCGGGAAGCCGTGCCGGAGACCACACGGGGAACCGCGCCGAAGGCCGCGCGGGAAGCCGTGCCGGAGACCGCGCGGGAGGTGCGGCATGACGCCCCAGCAGGAGGCCGCGGCCGTGGTCGGGGCGGTCCTGGCGGACCTGCCCCGGCACCGGGGCGTGGTCGTCGACTCGCCGCCCGGCGCGGGCAAGTCCACGCTGGTGGTCAGGGCGGCGGGGCACATCGCCGAGACCGGTGAGCCGCTGATGATCGTCGCACAGACGAACGAGCAGGTCGACGACCTGGTGGAACGGCTCGCGGTCGAGCACCCCGACCTGACGATCGGCCGCCTGTCGGCCGGCGGCTACATCACGCCGGGCCGCATCCTCGCCCATCCCAACGTCTCGGTGGCGGGCAAGCTGCCCGACCTGGGCGACCCGGCCGTGGTGATCGCCACCGCGGACAAGTGGGCCTGGATCGGCGACCGGACCTGGCCGTGGGCCATCGTCGACGAGGCCTACCAGATGCGCTCGGACAAGCTGCTGCGCATCGCCTCGCTGTTCGAGCGGGCGCTGTTCGTGGGCGACCCCGGCCAGCTCGACCCCTTCTCGATCGTGGACGGCGACCGCTGGGCGGGCCTGTCGTGGGACCCGGTGCAGAGCGCGATCTCGGTGCTGCTGCGGCACAACCCCAACCTGCCGGTGCACCGGCTGCCGGTCTCGTGGCGGCTGCCCGCCTCGGCGGCGCCGGTGGTCTCCGAGGCGTTCTACCCGTTCACCGGGTTCCGCGCGGGGACGGGTCACGCCGACCGGTCGCTGGAGCTGACCGTGAACGGCATGCGCACCTCCTACGACCACGCGCTGGAGGAGGCCGCCGCCTCGGGCTGGGCGCTGTACGAGCTGCCGAGCCGGCACACCGTGCGCACGGACGCCGAGGCGGTGCAGGCGACGGCGGTGCTGGCGGTGCGGCTGCTGCAGCGGGGGCCGGTCGCCCACTCCGAACGCGGCAGCCACCGGGTCACGGCCGACCGGATCGCCATCGGCGCCGCCCACCGCGACCAGGTCGCCGCGATCCGCGCCGCCGGGGTGCCGGAGGAGATCACGGTGGACACCGCCAACCGGCTGCAGGGCCGGGAGTACGACGTGACGATCGTGCTGCACCCGCTCTCCGGGCGGCGCGACGCCACCGCCTTCCACCTGGAGTCGGGGCGCCTGTGCGTGCTCACCTCGCGGCACCGCCACGCCTGCTTGGTGGTCGCCAGGGCGGGGATCCCGGAGCTGCTCGACTCCCATCCGTCGGCCGAGCCGGTCCAGCTGGGCGTGCCGGTGAAGTTCCCCGACGGCTGGGAGGCCAACCAGGCGGTGCTGGCCCATCTGTCCAAGCACCGGGTGACTCCCGCGGGGTGACCGGCGCCGCCGCCGGTCCGGGCGCGCTCAGTGGGTGTGGCCGGGCACCCGCAGGCGGGGATCGGACCGGATCAGGGTGATGCGCTCGCGGCTCTCCTCGTCGAGGGGCGTGTAGATCACCATCCTCGTCTCGGGCCCGACCCCGGCGAGCAGGGCGACCTCCTCGCGGCGCGGACCGGGGGTGCGCCGGCGGGCCGCTGCTCCCGGTGGCCCTGGCGGTGACCGGGACGGTACCGGCGGTGACGGCCCTGGTCACCGGGGCGTGCGCGCTGCCGCTGCTGCGGCGCCGGTGAGCTCCCCGGCTCCGCGGGCGCGGTCGGAGACCGCGCCGTCAGACGGTACGCCGCCAGACGTCGATCGCCAGCACCTGGCGCATGCCCACCGACAGGTACAGGTCGAGCGCGGGCGTGCTGTTGTTGGCGTCGACGTGCAGGTAGGTGCCGACCCGGCCGCGCCGGGCGTCTTCGGCGAAGGCCCTGCGCAGCATGAGACGGCCCAGCCCGCGGCCCCGGAACTCGCGGAGCACGGCCAGTTGGCGCACATAGCCGCAGTTCTCGTCGCCGACGAAGGCGTTGGTGCCCAGCAGCATCGCCGCCGGCTCGCCGTCGACGCGCGCCACCGCCAGCTGCGCCCAGTCGGAGCTGGCGGAGGAGTCCATCTCCTCGTACCACTCCTCGTAGCTCTTCGCGGCGAACCCGAAGTGGTCGGCGAAACCGGCCTGCTGGACGGCGTGGCCCTGGCGGCGGACCTCCTCGGTGAGGCCGTCGTGCACCGTCACGCCGGGCGGCAGGTCGGGGTAGGGGACGGTCTCGCCGTGGTCGGCGCGGAGCCGGATGAAGCTGGTGGCGGCGGTGAAGCCGCGGGCGGCGGCGATGGCCCGCTTGCCGCTGTCCTCGCGGTACAGGCCGATGTCCAGCACGGCCCGGTCGTGGCCGAGTTCGGCGGCGATCCGCCTGGCCCGCTCGGTCACGGTGTCCCAGAGCCGGCCGGTCAGCTCGGCGGCGTCGGGGTGCACGACGACGTCGATGTCCACGTTGTCGCTGGTGCCCTTGCGGCAGGCCCAGGCCCAGGCGACCAGGCGGCCCGACTCGTCGTGGACGAGCCAGCCGTCGGACTCCCGGTCGAAGGCGGGGTCGTTCAACTGGTCGGCGACGTCGTCCAGGGTCATGTCGGCCTTGCCGATCACCTGGGTGTCGCAGAGCGAGATCAGCTCGTGGATCTCGCGGGCGTCGTCGGCGGAGGGCCGCCGGGTGGTGTGCCCGGCGGCGGGGGTGGTTGTGTTCATGGCCACGATCGTGCCGGAGACGGCTTGGTCATGGCTGAGTACGGACTTGGCGACCGTTGACTAGTCGAGGGCGGGGACCGGGGCGTCGGACTTCTCGGCCTGCTCGGGGCCGCCGCGCAGCGGGACCTCCTTGATGAAGACCGCGAACACCGGGACCAGGACCGCGAACAGGATCGCCCACCAGAACACCTCGGAGACGGCGAAGGCCAGCGAGTCGAGGAAGCCGGTCCGCACGTTCGCGGGCAGCCGCTCCAGGGCGGACGGGTCGAACTGGCCGCCGCCGGCGGCCAGCTTCTCGCCCGCGGCGCCGAGCTTGCTCTCCAGGCCGGCGCTCAGCCGGTTGTTGAAGATCGCGCCGAACAGGGAGACGCCGAACGAGCCGCCGATGGAGCGGAAGAACGTGGAGGCGCTGCTGGAGACGCCGAGGTCCTTCTGCTCGACGCTGTTCTGGGCGATCAGCATGGTGGTCTGCATCAGGAAGCCCATGCCGAGGCCGAGCACCGCGATGAACACGCCGGTCTGCCAGGCGGGCGTGTGGACGTCCATCAGGGAGAGCAGCCACATCGCCACGGCCATGATCACGCCGCCGAGGACCGGGTAGACCTTGTACTTGCCGGTGGTGGTGATGGCCCGGCCGACGAACAGCGAGACGACCATGGCGGCGCCCATCATCGGCAGCAGGAGCAGGCCGGAGTTGGTGGCCGAGGCGCCCTGGACGGTCTGCTGGAACAGCGGCAGGAAGTTGATCGCGCCGAACATGGCGAACCCGAGCAGGAAGCCGACGAGCGAGATCAGCGTGAAGTTGCGGTTGCCGAACAGGTTGAGCGGCATGATCGGCTCGGCCGCGCGGCGCTCCACCGGGACGAACAGGGCGAGCGACACCACGGCGACCGCGGCCAGCGTGAGGATCTGCGGCGAGCCCCACTCGTAGTCGTTCCCGCCCCAGGTGGTGATGAGGACCAGCGCGGTGATGCCGACGGAGAGCAGGATCGCGCCGGTCCAGTCGATACGGTGCTCGGTGCGGAGCTTGGGCAGCTTCAGTTTGGCCGCCAGCAGCGCGAGAGCGACGAAGCCGACCGGCAGGTTCACGTAGAAGGCCCAGCGCCAGTCGAGGTGATCGGTGATGAACCCGCCGACGAGCGGGCCGGCGATCATGGCCAGCGACATCACCGCGGCCATGATGCCCTGGTACTGGCCGCGCTCGCGGGGCGGGACGAGGTCGCCGATGATGGCCATCGCGTTGACCATCAGGCCGCCGGCGCCCAGGCCCTGCAGGGCGCGGAAGGCGATGAGCTGGGCCATGCCGTCGGAGGGCCCGCCGAGGATGTCGGAGCCGGCCATGCCGCACAGCACCGAGCCGACCATGAAGAGGACGATGGAGGCGAGGAAGATGTTCTTCCGGCCGTACAGGTCACCGATCTTGCCCCAGATGGGGGTCGAGACGGTGGTGCCCAGGACGTAGGCGGTCACCACCCACGACAGGTGCGCCAGGCCGCCCAGCTCTCCGACGATGCGCGGCATGGCGGTGCCGACGATCATGTTGTCCAGCATGGCCAGGACCATCGCGAGCATCAGCCCTGGCAGCACTACCATGACCTCACGCCGTCGGCCCGGCGCGGGCGCGGTCTCGTTCACGTCTTCCCCCCTGGAAAAGGATTGCTTATCTGCCGACCGGCTAGTTTCGGATATGATCCGAAAGAATGATCGCTTACTTGCCGGCCGTCAAGTTAATTTCGCCGTGAAGGGAATCATGAGGGAGAACGCCGACACCCGGACGCGTATCCAGGAGATCGCCCTGAAGCTCTTCGTGGAGCAGGGCTACGAGGCCACCTCGCTCCGCGAGATAGCGGAGGCGCTCGGCGTGACCAAAGCCGCCCTCTACTACCACTTCAAGACCAAGGACGACATCGTCCTCAGCCTGGCGGAAGACCGGATGCGGACGATCGAGGAGCTGATCGCCTGGGCCGAGTCGCAGCCGCGCACCGAAGAGGCCCGCCGCGAGCTGGTCCGCCGCTACTCCGAGAGCCTGCACCGCGGCCGGCACCACGAGGTCATGCGGTTCTTCGAGCGCAACCAGACGGCGCTGAAGGACCACCCGGTGATGACGAAGAACCGGGGGCGGATGCTCCACCTGCTGACCTTCCTCGTCGAGCCCGGCGACCCCACGACCACCCGGCTGCGGAACGCGATGGCCCTGTTCGCGCTGCACGCGGCGTGGTTCGTGCTGCCGGACGAGACAGTCTCCGACGACGAGCGCCGGGCCGCCGCCCTGGAGGTCGCGCTCGACCTCGTGCGGCGGTGAGCGTCCTCATCGACCCGCCGAACTGGCCGGGTCCGCGCGGTCTGCTCTGGTCGCATCTGGTCAGCGACGCCTCGGCCGAGGAACTGCACGCCTTCGCCGCCCGGCTGGGCGTGCCGCGCCGGGCGTTCGACCGCGACCACTACGACGTCCCCGAGACCGTCTACGGGCGGGCCGTCGCACTGGGCGCGGAGGCCGTGTCCTCGCGCGAGCTGGTCGGCCGCCTCACCGCGGCGGGGCTGCGCCGGCGCAAGGTCCGTAATAAATCCCCCATATCTGAATAGATCTTGACATGTCGGGCATGACGGGCCCCTGAAGGACGTAACACACGTCAAGGGGAGACAACATGCTCAACGGCAAGACGATCGCGTTCCTCGTCGCCCCGGAGGGGATCGAGCAGGTCGAGCTCACCGAGCCGTGGAACGCCGTCAAGCAGGCGGGCGGCACGCCCAAACTGGTCTCCGTCCAGCCCGGCGAGGTGCAGGCGTTCAACCACCTCGACAAGGCCGACCGGTTCCCGGTGGACGCGACGGCCGAGGAGGTGTCGGCGGCGGACTTCGACGGGCTGGTGCTGCCCGGCGGCGTCGCCAACCCCGACTTCCTGCGCACCGTACCGGCCGCCGTGCGGTTCGCCAGGGATTTCTTCGACACGGGCAAGCCCGTCGCGGCCATCTGCCACGCGCCCTGGACGCTGATCGAGGCGGACGCGGTGCGCGGCCGGACGGTCACCTCCTGGCCGAGCCTGCGGACGGACCTGCGCAACGCGGGGGCGACCTGGGAGGACCGGGAGGTCGTGATCTGCACCGGCGGCCCGAACACCCTGATCACCAGCCGCAAGCCCGACGACCTCAAGGCCTTCTGCCAGGCCGCCGTCGACGCCTTCGGCGAGTAGCCGATTCCCCGGCCCGGTCGGACGTCCCGTCCGCCCCGTCCCGGTTAGGACGGGCCGGGTGGGGCAAGGGTCTAGGGGTCGGATGTGAAGGAGGGACTGTGGAGGCCACGATCGCGTTGCGTCTACCGCGTGACGCCGCGAGTGTTCCCGTCATCAGACAGCTTCTGGACTCCTCGCTCCGCACCCTCGGTGTGGAGGCCTGGGTCCGGGAGGACATTCAGCTCATGCTTTCGGAGGCATGCTCCAACGTCATCAAACACGCGACACCGAGCGACGACTACATGGTGAGCACGGAACTCGCCCGCGACCGGTGTGTGATCAAAGTCGTGGACGCCGGAGGAGGCTTCGATTTCACCGAGGCCGCCCTGGCCGCCCCCACGGCGGAACACGGCAGGGGGCTGCAGATCATGCGCGCCCTGGCCGACGACATCCGCTTCACCAGCAGGCCCGAGCGCGGCTCCGTCGTCTGCCTGGAGAAGAGCCTGCGTTTCGTCGAGGACGCCCCCGGGCTGTCACTGCTGCTCAGCGAGGAGCTTCAGCTCCAGCAGAGCGTCCCGGAGATGGTGGGTGATCGTCCACACGTCGGGGACCATCTCCCGGCAGGCGATCACGCCGACGTCAAGTGAGCCGTCGTACGAGAAGACGGTGATGTTGAGGCCGCCGCTGGCGTCGGTGACCACCGAGACGGGGTGGTAGGCCAGCAGCCGGACGCCGCTGACGTACAGGGGGATCTGCGGGCCGGGGACGTTGGAGATCAGCACGTTGATCGGCCCCGCGCTCCCGGCGAAGAGGGCGAACGCCGCGCGGGCCGCCAGGCCGGTCAGCGCGGAGGGCATCATGTCGCTGATCTCCTGTATCCAGCGGGCCGGGGCCAGCGACGAGCGTTCCTTGATCAGGCGCATCGCGTCGCGCACGGCCATCAGGCGCTCCACCGGATCGGCGATGTGCGTGGCCAGTACGGTGATCATGATGGTGACCTGGTTGCCGGCGCCCTGGTCGCCGAGAGCGCGCAGTGAGAACGGCACCCCCGCGACGAGAGGCTGGTCGGGCAGGGCACCGTGCTTGAGCAGCCACCGTCGCAGCGCCCCGGCGCACAGGGTCATCACCACGTCGTTCACCGTGACGCCGAAGGCGTTCTTGACCTGCTTGACGTCGTCCAGGGACAGCCTGGTGAAGGCGAACCGGCGGTGAGCGGTGATCGGGCCGCTGAAGGGGGTCCGCGGGACGGGCATGCGGGGAAGCGCGGGCACCTCGGCCGCGCCGGACAGCCGGGCGGCCAGGTCACGGGCGATCCGTGAGACCAGCCCGGCCCCGGGCACCTGGGAGACCAGCGGGATCTCGTCCAGGTGCGGCACCGCGTCGGCCAGGAACCGCACCATGTGGACCGGGTTGACGACGGCCTTGGCCACCCCCCTGGTGACCATCTCGGGCGTGCCGATCCGCTCCTCGGGCCCCCGCAGGGGAGCCATCTCGATCTCCGGGGGCTCGGGCGAGGTGTCCAGCAGGGTGGCGAGCACGTCCGCCCCGGTGACGCCGTCGACCGCCGCGTGGTGGACCTTCGTGTACAGGGCCGTCCGGCCACCGGCGAGGCCGTGGATGAGATACATCTCCCACAGCGGCCGCCCCCGGTCCAGCCGGCGGGCGTGCAGCCGGGCCACCTGCTCACCGAGCTGTTCGTCGTCGCCCGGTGCGGGCAGCGCGATCTCGCGCACATGGTAGTCGAGGTCGATCCTCGCGTCCTCGGTCCAGTACGGGTGGTCCAGGCCGAGTGGGACGAAGGCGAGCCGGAGCCGGAGCGGCGCGGTCAGGTGAAGTCGCCTGGCGAGCAGGGAGAGCAGGTCGGCGCGGGACAGCCCGCCGGACAGGATCGCCAGTCCCCCGATGTTCGCGACGTTCGTCGCGGTCTCGAAGTTGAGGAACTGCGTGTCCACCGCGCTCAGCTGCCGCACCGTCTACCTCCGGTATGTCCTGCTTCCATGCTGCTCCCGGGCGGTCGTCAGAGCCAGCGCCGCCAAGACGGCGAGCACGACCACCGAGACCAGGAGCAACGCCGGCGGGATGAGCAGGAGCACGATCACGATGGTGATGATCTCGCTGATCAACTGCAGCACCGCAGTGCTGTGCCCCGTTTTCTCCGCCGCTACACCGTATTCCAGCGAACGAGCTTCAACGCGAGATGGAGTTCTAACCTGTGGGCCCCGTCCTTGAGCCTGCGGTCGGTCAGCTGCTCGATTCTGGCCAGACGGTAATAGAGGCTCGTGCGGTGCAGATGGAGCCGGCGCGCGGTCTCCTGGGCGTCTCCCCCGGTGTCGAGGTAGGTCTCCAGGGTCAGCGTGAGCGCCGGGTGCTCCTTCAACGGGGCCAGCGGGGTGGCGGCCTGGGCGAGCGGGAGGGCGGCCGACTCGGCGAGCAGCCGGTAGGCCCCCAGCGCGGCCCAGT
The DNA here is from genome assembly GCF_039534445.1 of Streptosporangium fragile. Lineage (NCBI taxonomy): Bacteria > Bacillati > Actinomycetota > Actinomycetes > Streptosporangiales > Streptosporangiaceae > Streptosporangium > Streptosporangium fragile. The sequence continues at coordinate 30,661 of NZ_BAAAVI010000022.1, forward strand.
GGGCGACCGGCCCCAGCACGGGCTCGGCCGCCGCCGCGCGGGCCGCGGTGACCGCCTGGGCGTGCGCCTCGACGGCCGCTTCGAGCCCCGGGTGGACGTCACTGACCCCGGCGCTCCCGCCGGTTCTGGCGGCCAGCCGCTCGCCCAGCGTCTGAGCGTCCTCGCCGCGGTTCAGCAGGAGCACGGCGTGCCGGTCGAGGACCGTGAAGGCCGGAGGGCGGCGGCCCCTGGCGACCTCGGCGGTGACCACGTCGCGCAGGCCGGCCGGGTCGCCCCGCACCGCCAGGACCCGCAGCGGCCCCTCGCCGAGCACCCCGGCCGCCCGCCGCGCGGCGAGCACGCCGGTGAGCAGGTGGCGCAGGGTGTGGGAGCTGCCGCCGTCGTCGAGCAGGGCGGCGATCGCCGCCGCGTCGCGCACGGCCCTGGCCTCCTCCGCCGGCGTCAGCGGGCCCGCGCCCTCGATGATCCACAGGTAGCCGACGCGGCGGTCCTGGTGGAGCAGGGGCACGCAGAGCCGGGCCGCCATGCCCAGGTCGGGGTTGCTCGGGACCCGGACCGGCTCCCGGGTCACGGCCACCCCGTGCGCCTCCTGCCAGGCCCCCACCTCCGCGGGGACCGAGCGGGACAGGATGGCGTGGGCCCGGACCTGGTCGACCTCGCCGTGGTGCGCGCTGTGCGCGACGACCCGGCCCTCCAGGTCGTCCACGGACATGCCACGGCCCAGGGCCGCGGCCAGCGACTCCAGAATGTCCTGAACATCGTCCGCGATCACACCTTGATCCTACAGATGTAGGAACGATCTCCGCTGATGGAATGATGACTCGCCCCGGCGTGGGCCGTACCGTCGCAGTCATCAGCTCGTGCATCGGCTCGTGCATCTGTTCTTGCATCAGCTTGTGCATCCGGCCGTGCATTCGGTCGCGCCGTCACCGTGGGGAGGGAACCGTCGTGGAGAAGCGCAGCCGTGTCGCCCCCTGGGCACCGTCCCGGGCGCAGCTGCGCCTGGCCGAGCTGGAGTCCGAGGTGGCCGGGCTGGGCCTCGCGGGGGTCACCCGCCTGGTCGACGCGGTGCTCGCCGAGCACCGGGGGCGCCTCGACGAGGACGGCGTGGTCCTGTACGCGGGCACCAACACGATGAGCGAGCGGGCACGGGCCGCCTACGAGGTCTCACTGGGCAGCCGCCCGTCGACGGGCTGGCCGGGTGAGAAGCCGCAGACCGGCCTGGACGAGGTGGACGTGCTGGAGGTGCTCGCCCCGCTCCAGGTCGCGGCGGTGATGGGCGGCACGTTCGCCGAGGTGCGGCTGCAGAGCGCGACGCTGGCCACCCTCGCCTGCTACGGCGCCTTCACCGACCCCGGGGACACCGTCGCGATCCTGCCGGAGAGCGCCTGCGGCCACGCCGGCCACCACGCCCGGGGCGCCGCCGGGATCCGGGGCCTGCGGGTGGTCGACCTGCCCTACGACGCCGGGCGGTTCGACGTCGACCACACCGCCCTGCCGGCGTTCCTGCGCGAGCACCGTCCCGCCCTGGTGATGGTCGGGGCGAGCCTGATGCTCTTCCCGTACGACGTCGCGCGGATCCGCGCGGCCTGCGACGAGGTCGGTGCGCTGCTGCTCTACGACGCCTCGCAGGTGGCGGGCCTGATCGCGGGCGGGCGGTTCCAGCACCCGCTGGACGAGGGCGCGCACGTGCTGACCATGTCGACCTACGCGTCCTTCGGCGGCCCGCCGGGCGCGGCCGTCGTCACCCGCGACGAGGACCTCGCCCGCCGGGTGTCGGCGGCGGCCTGCCCCGGCCTGACCGCCAACTACGACGCCTCCCGTCTGGCGCCGCTGGCCGTCACGGCCGCCGAGCACGCCGCCCAGGGGCCGGCCTACGCCGACCGCTGCGTCGCCAACGCGGCCGCCCTGGCCGCGGCGCTGCACCGCGAGGGCTTCGCCGTGACGGCCACGCACCGGGGCTGGACCGCCTCGCACCACGTGGCGGTGGACGCCGCCGCGTTCGGCGGAGGGGACGAGGCGGCCCGGTCGCTGGCCGAGGGCGGACTCTATCTCGGCGGCATCGCCCTGCCCGGCCAGCCCCCCGGCGAGCCCGCGCGGGGCCTGCGGATGGGCACCCAGGAGGTGACCCGCCGCGGCCTCGGCCCGGACGCCATGGAAGAGGTCGCGGTGCTGATGCGCCGCCTGCTCGTCGACGGCCATCCGCCGATCAAGATCCTCCAGGAGGCGATGGCCCTGCGCCGCGCCGTCTCATGAGCCCGGACCGGCCCGCTTGACCCCCGGGGCACGCCCCGGCGGGCCGGTCCGTCAACGTCGCCGCCCCACGGTCCCCCCTGCGGACCGGCCCGCGAACCCCCCACGCGGGCCGGTCACTCTTCTCCCGCCCCACCGGCCCCCGGCGGCCGGCCCGCTCTCGGGTGACCGGCCCGCTCCCCGGCCCGCGCCCCCGCCGGACGCGGCGGGCCGTGCCCGCCGGAGCTTCCGGGCCGTCCCGCGGGTCAGACCGCGCGGTGGTACTGGTCGGGCCAGCGGGCGGCCGCGGGGGCGAGCTCGCGGGCGGCGAGGTTGGGCCAGTACGGGTTGCGCAGCAGCTCGCGGCCGAGGAGCACGGCGTCGGCCTGGCCGGTGGCGACGATCTCCTCGGCCTGGCGGGGACGGGTGATCTCGCCGACGGCGCCGACCGGCAGGTCCGTCTCGGCCTTCACCCGGGCGGCGAACGGCACCTGGTACCCGGGGCCGGTGGGGATGCGCGCCCCGGCGACGTTGCCGCCGGTGGAGACGTCGAGCAGGTCGACGCCGTGGGCGAGCAGGTCCTTGGCGAACCGGACGGTGTCGTCGGCGGTCCAGCCCTCACGGTCGTCCAGGGGATCCTCGGCCAGCCAGTCGGTCGCCGAGATGCGGAAGAACACCGGCAGCTCGTCCGGCCAGACCGCGCGCACCGCGTCGACCACCCGCAGCGCGAACCGGGTGCGGCCTTCGTAGGAACCGCCGTAGGCGTCGGTACGGCGGTTGCTGAAGGGCGACAGGAACTCGCCGATCAGGTAGCCGTGCGCGCCGTGCACCTCGGCCACCTCGAAACCCGCCGCCAGCGCCCGCCGCGCCGCCGCGGCGAAGTCGTCCACGATCCGGTCGATCTCGGCGACGCTGAGCTCCGTGGGAACGGGGTAGCCCTCGCCGAAGGGGAGCGGGCTCGGCCCGACCGGCTGCCAGCCGTGCTCGCCGGTGCCGGTGGGCCCGCCGCCCTGCCAGGGGCGGCGGGTGGACGCCTTGCGCCCGGCGTGCGCGAGCTGGACGCCGGGCACGGCGCCGTGCTCGCGCAGCAGGCGGGTGATCCGGGCGAACCCCTCCTGCTGGCGGTCGTTCCAGATGCCGAGGTCGGCCGGGCTGATCCGGCCCTCGGGCGCCACCGCGGTGGCCTCCGTCAGGATGAGGCCGGCGCCGCCGACCGCGCGGGCGGCCAGGTGGGCGAGGTGCCAGTCGGTCGGCACCCCCAGGTCCGGTCCCTCGACGGGCGCGGAGTACTGGCACATGGGAGCCATCCAGACCCGGTTGGGAACGGTGAGGTCGCGCAGCGTCAGGGGTTCGAACAGGGCGCTCACGGCAGGGCTCCTTCTTCAGGTTCTTCCGGGTTTCGGGCTCTTCGGGTCTCTCGCGGGGCGGATCGACGCGCCCCCGGGCTCCGCTTAATACGATAATCTACGTACTACGACAAATGTCAAACTACGACTTCTTTCGTACAATCGAGTGAGTCGCAGGAAAGGAGCCGCCGTGCCGACCGCATCCGTCAGGGCTCTGGAGCACCCCACGTGCGAGGAGATCCGGCTGGAGGGCGTGCTGCACGCGCTGTCCGACCCGATGCGCCTGCAGATCGTGCGCTACCTGTCGCGACTGCCCGAAGGCGAGGAGGCCGCCTGCTCGGCGATCGAACTGGCGATCGCCAAGTCGACCACCACGCACCACTTCCGGGTGCTGCGCGAGGCCGGAGTGGTCAGCCAGGTCTACCGGGGCACCGCGAAGATGAACGCGCTACGCCGCCGTGACCTCGACACCCTCTTCCCCGGACTGCTCGACACCGTCCTGCGCGCCGACGCGGCCCAGCGACGGCGCACCGACTGAACCACCCCGCACCTGTTCCCGCGCCGGCCCGCGTGTCCGGGTTCCGCTCCGGCCCGCCTCCGGCGACCGGACGCCGGGGCACGGCACCCGGTCGCCGATCGGGGCGCCCCGCCTCGCCCGCACGGAATGTCGGCGACGCGGAGTACGGTCCTGTCATGTGCCGCAGCATCAAGACCCTCCGTGAGCCCTTCACCAGTGACGTGACCGATGACGACGTCCGGGCCGCCGCGCTCCAGTACGTCCGCAAGGTGTCCGGCTTCCGCTCCCCGTCGGCCCGCAACGCCGAGGTCTTCGAGCGGGCCGTGGACGCGGTGGCCGCCGCCACCCGGAACCTGCTGGACGAGCTCCAGCTCAGGCAGGCCTCCCGGAGCTGACTCCGGGAGAGAACGAGACACCGGTGCGCGTGGCGGGCGTGGCGGCACGGTAGCGGGTGCCCGTCGTGGGAGGAGCAGGGTCGCCTGCGAAAATCCGGGCGACAGAAGGTGATCTATCTCAGTATGGTGGTCACGAGCGGCGGCTCCTGGACGTGCTTCCTTCTTCTCTCTCTCAAAGGACATGTAGTGCGTCCGCTCTCCGCCTCTCCTCGCCGTTCCGGGCCCGCTCGCGCGGGCCCGGAACGGCTTTCCGGAAGTCTCCGGCCTCGCTCCGGGCGAAGTTCCCAGGCGTCATACGAAATCACCTCGTTCCGGGTGGAGTCGCCGTGTTCCCGGCGGAGCCGGAGCGGAGTCGGCACAGGAGGGGATCACGATGGACCAGACGGCGGAGATCCTGCTGCGCCGGCGCCGGCTCGTGCTGCCCTCCCTGCCGGCCGCGCGGGGCGGTCCCCTCCCGCCGGGGCATGAGCCCCGCCGCCGGCGGGGGCTGCGCCGGATCACCGCGCCCGACGCCCGGCAGGGTGTCCAGGTGCTGGAGACCGAACTCCTGCAGTACGGGTTCGCGCTGTCGGCCGGGCTGCGGGCCGCGTTCGAGCGGATGGACCCGCACGACCTCGCCGCTGCCGGCAACCGGCTGCTGAGCGCGCTGCCGGCGGAGCTTGGCGGGCACGTGGAGCACGTGCCGCTGTTCCGCCGGTTCCCCGAGAGCGTGCCCGCCGACACGGAGGAGTTCTACGTGCGCCGGGTGTTCGCCTTCCTGCTGCAGGACCCGGAGCAGCCGTGCGCGCTGTGCGGGCGGTCCGGGACCGTGCACGCGGTCTCCCCCTGCGCCCATCTGGTCTGCCGCGCCTGCTGGGACGGCTCCGACTTCGCCGGCTGCCCGATCTGCCACCGCAGGATCGACCCGGACGACCCGTTCCTGCGCCCGGCCGACGACCCGGTGGCCGAGACCGCGCCGGTCCCGGGCCGCAGGCTCGTCCTGCTCTCGCTCTGCGACGACGCCGCCGCGGGCGCCCTGGCCGTCGTCCGTCCCCTGCTGGAGCGCGCCACCCCGCTCTCGGCACGCGACCGCGACGACGTGATCGCGCTGGTCGGCGCCCACCTGCCGGACTCCGCGGGATGGCTGCCCGAGAACATCCCGGCCCGCGAGACCCGGGCGGCCGTCCTGGCGGCGCTGCTGCCCCGCCTCGACGCGGCGGCCGCGCGTGACCTCCTGGACCGGTACGCGGACACCGCGACCGACGTGCTGCGCCTGCTCTACGCGTTCATGGGGGGCGACCCGGGCCTGCGCACCCGGCCGGCGCGCCGCGTCTCGCCGCCCCGCCGGCTGCGGCGGGCGCTGCTGGCCCGCCTCGACGCGCTGGCCCTGCCGTACCTCGTGGAGGACCTGCACCGCCACGCCGAGGCGTGGAAGCACATGGCCGAGGTGCTGCACCCGCACGAGTTCCACGGCCGCCACCCGACGGCGGCGCTGGCGTTCACCATGCTGCGCGGCACCCCGCTCACCGGCGCGTTCGGGCAGGCGATGCTGGAGCAGGCGGCCAAATATCCCGAGGTGGTGCGCACCGGCGACGGGCGGCTGCGCCTCCTGGGCTTCGGCGCCCGCGTCGAGAGGGCGCTGGGCGGGGGCGAGCCGGTGCTGCCGCTGCTCGCCACCCGTCCGGGCGAGCTCGTCCGCCGGCTGGGCCAGGTCCTCTCCGCGGGCGAGGAGGGCGTGGCCGAGGCGGTCGCGGCCGCGGCTCCGCGGGTCGCCCCCGGCGTGCTGCTCGCCGCCCTCGGCAGGCTCCGCGCGCTGCCGGGCGGGACACGCGTGTTCTTCCCGCGCGGCAGCACCGCGCGTGCCTGGGTGGAGGCGGACAGGCGCCCGGAGCTGCCCGGGGAGGAGAGCGCGCGGGTCCGCGCGGCGCTCACCGCCGAACTGCTCCGCCGGGCCGCCGCGCTGCCCCCGCTCGGGCGGATGATGCTGGACGAGAGTCTGGACGACCTGATCGCGCCGACCTCCGAGCGTTCCGACTCGGCCGCCCTGGTCCGGATGCCGCGCGGCAGCGTGCAGCCGCTCCCCGAGGGCGAGCGGATCCGGCTGTTCCTGCACTGGGCGCAGCCGCCGCAGGAGCGGATCGACCTCGACCTGTCGGTGGTGCTCTACGACACGCGCTGGAAGTACGTCGGCCACTGCGACTACACGAGCCTGCGCCTGAGGGGCGCCGCCGCGGTGCACTCGGGCGACCTGACCTCCGCCCCCGAGCCGCTCGGTGCCTCGGAGTTCGTCGACCTCGACGTCCCCGCGCTGCGGGCCCTGGGCGGGCGGTACGCGCTGGCGGTCGTGTTCAGCTACAACGACGTCCCGTTCGAGAGCCTGGTGCGCGGGTTCGCCGGGTTCATGGACCGGCCCGGTGACCTGTTCGACCCGCGGGCGGTCGAGCAGCGCTTCGACCTGTCCGGGTCCGCGAAGATCCAGGTTCCGCTGGTGGCCGACCTCTGGTCGCGCACGCTGCGCTGGGTGGACCTCAGCCAGACCAGCGGCGGGTACGGGCACAACGTGGCCGGTTACCACGAGCGGCTGGCCCGCCTGGGGGCGGCGATGGAGGATTCCTACGGCCTGGGCGGCCGGGTCACGCTGTGGGAGGTGGCGTGCTGGCACGCCGCGGGTCGCGCCGGGGAGGTGCTGGTGCGCCGCCCCGACGGCTCCGTCTCCCGCTACGCCCGCCGTCCGGGCGAGAACGCCGCGGGCTTCGCCGACCGGCTGCTGGCCCGGGAGCCCGACGGGCCGTGGGAGGGCTCGGTGGACGGCGCGGATCTCGCCGCGCTCGTCCACGCGGATGTGGACCTGCCCGAGGGGGCCGGGCTCTACGCGCTGTACCCGTGGAGCGCGGACCCCGGCCGGGTGACCCTGCTGGACGCCGCCGACCTGGTCAGCGCCCTGGCTCCGGGCTCCTCCCGCTGAGTGCCGCCCCGGTCTCCGGCGGTCTCCGTCGGGCCCCGGCCGTCACGTCCTCCGGTGAGCCCCGGTCTCCGCGTGCCGGGGCGGGGCTCCCGTGGCGGATCACCGCCGGGTCGTGGTCAGCGGCGCGCGCCCGAGGAGCGCATGAGCCTGCTCGCCGCGTAGATCACCCCGCCCACCAGGCCGATGATCAGGGCCCACTTGAGCAGGGCGAAGGCGAAGCCCAGGATCGGACCGAGCAGGAAGAAGGCGAGCACCACGGCCGCCACGATCAGAAGAATTCGTCCCATGTGCTCCACGTTAGGGCCTGCTCACGGCGGACGGCAGGGCCGCGAGCCGATGTCAGGGTCAAGCCAGGGTTTCCCCGCAGAGCCGCCCTGAGTCGGACCGCTGTCCGGCCGGACGTCGGCGGTGCGGCGGGCCTGGGACCGGCTTCCACGTAGATCACGCGCGCGCCCGCTGCGACCTCCACGTGCGCTCGAAGAACTCGGTGATCAGCCGGGCCACGTCGCCGGGCTTCTCCTGGACCATGTTGTGGCTGGCCGCCAGCTCCACCACCCGGATGTGGGGGTGCGCCTCGGTGACGGGCGCCAGATCGCGGCGTATCCCGCGGCGCAGGGCCGCCATGAGCTCGCTGCCGGGCATGCCCGGCGGGTCCTGGGTGGGCAGGACCACCAGGGCGGGACACCGCACCGCCGGCAGCGACGGGATGGCGTCGCGGAAGTGGGGGGCGTAGCGTACGGCGGCCAGGAGCCGCGGGCCCGGCCGCAGGTAGCTGTCACCGCCGGAGGTGGTCACGGCGCGCGGCGGGAGCGCGGCGACCTGCCCGGGCGGCAACGGCCGGGCCATCGCCGCCGCCTGGGCGTCGAACATCGCCTTCAGCTGCGCCAGCTCCCGTTCCACCAGGGCCGGGTCCATGCCGGGATAGTTCGCGGGCTCGTTCTCGGCCGAGCGCAGGCCGTCGAGGTTGACGATGGCCGGGCACTCCGGATGGCGCGCGGCCCACAGGGTGGCCAGCATCCCGCCCAGCGAGTGGCCGACGATCGCCGGCGCGCCGAGCCCCAGGTGGTCCGCCACCGCCTCGATGTCGTCCAGGACCGCGTCCCACTCCCATGGGGCGTCGCCCGACAGGCCGTGCCCGCGCAGGTCCATGGCGACCACACGGTACGCGCCCGTCAGCGGCGGCGTCACCTCCTGCCAGGCGTCCAGCGTGCCGCCCAGACCGTGCAGGAGCAGGACGGGCGGGCCGTCGCCGCCGTGGTCGCGCACGGCGAGCGGGATCGGGTGGTCAGTGATGGTCACGTCGTGCTGCGACATGCTGCTCCTTGGGGATGGTGAGCCGGGCGCGGATCGACGCGGTCGTCACCCCGCCGCCGGGGTGCCGGTCGAGCTTCGCGCGTTTGACCAGGTCGTGAACACCCTGGCGGGTGATGCCGAGCATCGCCGCCGCGGTGGCGAAGCTCACCGCCTCCGCTCCCGGATGACCGGCCCGGCGCGCCACGGCGCGCCCGAAGGCGGTGCGCCACCACTCGTCGGGCGGGTCGAACGGCCCGTCGCCGGGGAAGAGCGCGGCGATCAGCCGCGCGGAGGTCATGACGGCCAGGCGGTCGTCCGGCCCCAGCAGTTGCGCGGCCCACACCTCGGCCTGCACGCGCAGCCGCTCCCGCACGTCGCCCACGTCGTCGCCGGGGTCCAGGAGGATCTCCAGCGGGTCGACGATCCGCGTCTCGATCAGGCGCGTCAGCTCGCGCGCCAGTTCCACGTGTTCCGCAGTGCCCACTTGACAGACAATAGCAAGTACTTGCTATTTCCTGTCAAGTAGCTACGGGGTGGGGCCCGGGACGGGAACCGTGCCCGGCGCGCACCGGCGGAAGGCCGGTGCGCGCCGGGGCCGCCGGAAAGGGTCAGCCCGTGACGCTCGGCCGGCCGTTCTCGACATGGCCCATCAGGCGGCGGGCGTAGGAGGGGTCGTCGTCACAGGTGATCCGGACGTCGTACCAGCCGTGCGTCTCCTCCACCGGCCAGATGACCTGGCGGTACTGACCCGCGCCCAGCGGCACGGTCTGCTCCTTGTCGCCATAGGCGTCGGCCCGCACCCTCAGGGTCAGCCGGTGGTCGCCCAGGTTGGTGATCTCGATCCGGACCTTCCGGGGATCGATGTCGATCACCTGCTGGACCTGGACCCCGGCGGCTTTGCCCGCCAGGGTCCCGGCGAACTCGCGGCGGAAGCCGTTCGGGCCGGTCAGGACCAGGTCGTAACGGTCCTTGACCTCGACGGTGCGGGTGGTGACGCCCAGGGCGTCCAGGTGGAGGGGGTGCTCGAACTCGCCCGCGTAGGGGTAGAGCGCCAGGTGGGCGCTGTCGCGGCCGGTGTTGGCCAGGGTGACCTCCAGGGAGGTGCCGAGCAGCCGGGCCCAGGAGTTCAGCTGGTACGGCAGCGGCCGGGCCGGGCGGGTGCCCTCCTCCTGCACCGGCATCCGCTGCTCGGCCGGGGGCGAGGGCCGCCAGCGGCCGGTGAAGGCCGGAACCGGCGCGGGGAGGGCCGGGGAGGGCCGGGGACCGGCGGAGGTGAAGTCGAAGGCGGAGGTCAGGTCGCCGGAGACCGTACGCCGCCAGGGGGAGATGTCCGGGAAGCGGACCCCGAGCCAGGTCTCCAGGAACCGCACGGTCGAGGAGTGGTCGAAGATCTGCGAGCAGGTGTAACCGCCGGCGGTCCACGGCGAGATGACCGTCATGGGCACCCGGATGCCCAGCCCGATCGGGTTGCCGTTGTAGAACTCCGCCGTCTGCTCGGCGGGCGGCAGCGGGGGCGGCATGTGGTCGAAGAAACCGTCGTTCTCGTCGTAGGTGATGAACAGCGCGGTCGACTGCCACACCTCGGGGGTGGAGGCGATCGCGTCGAGGATGTCGTAGGTGATCCGCGCGCTCTGGATCGGTGAGGAGGCCGAGGGGTGCTCGGAGTCGGCCGCCGGGGGCACGATGTAGCTCACCTGGGGCAGCGTCCCGGCCTCGACGTCGGCCCGGAAGGCCTGCGCCAGCGTGGTGGACGGCACTCGGCGCAGCGCCCGGTCGAACAGCGAGCGCTCCTGCGGGGTGAGCTGCGCGACGCCCTCCTCCAGGCGGGCGAGCAACGCCTGGCGCCGCGGCTCCGTGGCGGAGAGGACCGCGCCGTAGAAGGAGTCCATGCTCCTGAAGTCGCCGAGCAGCGCCTTGCGGGCGATCTGCCGGAACCGGGCGAAGAACTCCAGGTTGTTGTCCTGGTAGTTGTCCCATTCGTGGTAGACGCGCCAGGAGTGACCGGCGGTCTCCAGGATCTCCCCGGCGTTGGCCCAGGTGTAGCCCGCGTGGGTGTCCTCGTTGTAGGCGGCGTTGTCGATGGCCCGTTTGGTGGTCCCGGGTTCGAAGCCCGTGTGCCCGCTGACGTGGTAGTTCCGGTTGGGGCTGGTGGAGGACAGCACCGAGCAGAAGTAGTGGTCGCAGACGGTGAAGGTGTCGGCGAGTTCGTACTGCAGCGGGATGTCCTGCCGTTCGTAGTACGTCATCGTGGCCGGGGACTTGGCCGGGATCCAGCCGTTGTGCCAGCCCTTGGCGGCCGAGGCCTGGCCGTCGTTCCAGCCGTGCGGCAGCGCGGAGATCCACTGGAGGTCCTTGCCGACGAGTCCGGCGGCCTCACGTACCGAGAAGGGCAGTACGCTTCCGCCGGCCATGGGCTGCTCGAAGACCGGCCTGCCGCCGGGGAGCCGGATCGCGTTGCGGTCGCCGTACCCCCGCACACCGCGCAGCGTGCCGAAGTAGTGGTCGAACGAACGGTTCTCCTGCATCAGGAAGACGACGTGCTTGATCGCGGACAGGCCGCCGGGGGGTACCGGCATCGCCAGCGCGCGATGGACGGAGGGCGGCAGCAACGAGCCCGCCAGCATTCCTGCGCCGACTGCGAGGAACCTTCGCCGGGAGGGGCCTTCGGACATGGGACTTCCTTTCACGGGGGAGCCCCGGAAGGCTTTCAATGGCGATAAACCAGTCCTTTAGCGACAGGTGTCCGGCAGGTGAAACGGGTGCGGCGACCTCGGCGCGGGCCCGGGTCCGGCGGAGCCGGGCGGGACGGAGCCGCGGCCCGCCCGGGGACGGTTCTCCCCGGGCGGGCCGCGAGAACCGTCAGCCGAGGGCGGAGCGGCCTCCCACGAGCGGGAGCGTGACCGAGCTCGCGCCCGGCTCGACCGAGACGCCGGTTCCGGCGGGCAGGCGCAGGGTGAAGTCGCGGTCGGTGGAGATGAGCACGACGCCGATCCGGTGGCCGGCCTTGACGACGTAGTCGTTCGGCTGGAGGTCGAAGCGGAAGTCGTAGAAGCGGCCCTCGCTCAGCAGGTGGGTGCGGGAGTCGGAGCGGCGGTTGCGGACGTCGAGCCAGCCCCTGGTGATGATCTTGTAGGGCGCGGTCACCGTGACGTGCTCGGCCAGGCGCGCGCACCCGGTGTCGCCGGGCACGCCCTCCCCGTAGCAGACCGGGGTGGCGCCGTAGGCGACGTCCCCGTAGGCGCGGGCGTCGGTGCCGTAGTCCACGAGCAGCGCCGTCAGGTACGGCGAGCGCCCGCCCCGGAAGGCCGCCCGGACCTCGACCCGCGGGGTGCCGGACAGCCGCGCGTCGGCGGTCAGCGGGGCGGACAGGTAGGCGAGGCGGTTGGGGTCGGTCGCGGCGGCGTTCTCGGCGAGTTGCTCGGCGGTGCGGGCGTTCTGGTCGACGAAGGACTCGACCGCGCGGCCCCGGGCGCGCTCCCGGCTCAGGGTGCCGTTGCCGCCGCCGGTCCCGGCGGCCAGGTGGAGGCGGACGTCCCGGGTGCCCGGCAGCGGCCAGGAGGCGTGCTGGGCCCACTGGCCGGGCCCGAACTCGACGTCGGCCTGCGGCTCGTCCATGATGCCGTTGCGCAGGCCGTACAGGTGGAAGTCGAACCAGCGGTGGAGCTGGCGCAGCCACTCGGCGTTGCGCCCGGCGAAGGAGAACGGGTTGAAGTGGGCGCCCTGGTGGAGCCAGATCTTCCGGGGCACGCCGCGCTCGGCGAGGGCGTCCCACCACTGGACGGCCTGCTTGGTCTTGACGTTCCAGTCGTTGAGGCCGTGCACCAGGAAGACGGCCGCGCGGACCTTGCGCACGTCGTTGAGGTAGTTGCGCCGGTCCCAGAAGTCGGAGTAGTCGCCGGTGACGCGGTCCTGCTCCGCCTCGATCCGGTCGACGAGCGCCCCGCACGCCTGTTCGGCGTCCTGCCGCGTCAGGACGTAGCGGGCGAGCACGTCGGCGTCCTCACCCTGGTAGCCGCCGGGGGCCAGCACGCCGCCGTTGGCGCGGTAGTAGTCGTACCAGGAGGAGATGGCCGCGATCGGCACGATCGCTTTGAGCCCCTTGACCCCGGTCGCGGCGACGGCGTTGGGGAGCGTGCCGTTGTAGGAGACGCCGATCATGCCGACGTTGCCGGTGGACCAGTCGGCCCTGACCTCGTTGCCCGCGGCGTCGAAACCGCGGGCGCGGCCGTTGAGCCAGTCGATCACGGCCTTGGGCCCGGCGGTCTCGTTGTCCAGGCCGGTGGTCGGGCAGCCGGTCGCGCGGCCCGAGCCGAGGTTCTCGACCAGCGCGATCGCGTAGCCGCGCGGCACGAAGTAGTTGTCGTAGTAGCCGCGGAAGGGCGGCGCGACCGCGCGGGCCGCGCGGCCGTCGTCGGTGCCGAACATCTCGTCGCGCAGGTCGTCGAACTTGTTGCGCCGGTACTCCATGCCCGCCGGGTCGGAGCCGTCGAGGTCGACGACGTGGTTGGCCACGTCGTTGCCGCCCGCGTAGTAGGGGCTGGCCTCCATGATGACCGGGACCTTCAGGCCCGAGGCGGTCTCCTTGGGGCGCATGATGTCGACGGCGACCCGGTCGGGGAGCCCGTCGGCGTCGCTGTCGACCCCGGCGACCTCGACGAACACGGTCTCGGTCAGCGCCTCGGCGCGGGAGTGGACGGGCTGGGTCTCGTTGTTCTCGACCGGCGCGGCCGCGGGCGGCCGGGGTGAGGAGGCCGCGGACGCGGCGGGGACGGTCGCCGGGGGCAGGGCAGTCACGGGTAGGGCCACCGCCACGGCGAGCAGGAGGCTCTTCCATCTGTTCATCGAGGGTCGCTCCGAAAGCCGATGGAGATTTGACAGCTGCCGTCAATCTCTTCGACCCGATCTTCTCCTGCAAGATCTTGGATGTAACGAATCAGCCGCTACGTGTCGTTGCGGGCGGCCCTCCGGCGGCGGCCCCGGACTGTCCGCCCGGTCACGCCGTCACGCGACGCAGGGCGCCAGCAGGAGCGCGGCGGCGTGCTCGACGACGGCGTCCAGGTCGTCGCCGAGGCTGCCGGCCAGCCATTGCTGGGCGAGCTCCACCATCGCGCCGGTGAACATCGCGGCGCCGACTCGTGCCAGGCGCGGATCGGTGGCGGGGCGCGTCCGGGTCTCCTGCTGCAGGACCGCGTCCATCAGCGCGGTCTGGGTGGCCTGCCGGCGAGCGGTCAGCACGGGGTTGGCGCGGGCCTCGGTGAACAGCACCCGGCCCCGGCGCGGATCGGCCGAGCTGAAGTCCAGCACGGTGCGGATGCCGGCCCGGATCCGTTCCGCCAGGTCGTCACCGGCCGCCTCCAGGACCGCCAGGAGGCGTTCGGCCAGCTCGGCGGCGACCTTGTCGTAGACCGCGCCGAGGAGCTGGCCGGTGTCGGTGAAGCTCTCGTAGAAGTAACGGGCGTGCAGGGCCGCGGCCCGGCACACCGCGCGCACCGACACCCCCGCCTCGCCCTGGGTGCCGAACAGCTCGAGCGCCGCCTCCACCAACCGGGCACGGCGCTCGCCGCGTCGGACGGTCAGCGGCACGCCGGCCCACCGGGTCGCTGCGGTCTCCGTGTCGCTCGCCACAGGCCAAGCCTATCCACCCGACTCTGGCTACACATGTAACCAGAATTTTCCTATTCTGGTTACATCTGTAGCCAGAGTTGGGAGTCGGTATGGCCCCCCTGCCTCACCACACGCTCACCCGGCACCTCGCCGGACGGTTCGACCGCTACTTCGACACCCACGTGCGGTCCCGCTTCTTCCGGGGACTCGACTTCGCCGGCCCCGCAGGTGATCCCGGCTGGTTCGGCCCCGGCAGCGCGGTGTGGCACGTGCACTCCCACACCCCGGCGCTGGCCTTCGGGCTGGCGTGCGCGGCCTACCTGGAAGGGCTGGACCCCAGCATCTACTGGATGGGCGTCGACCACTCCCGGATCACCGCCAGGGACTCCGAAGGCAGACCGACCGGCGAGTTCGACGTGGAAGGCGCCGCCGTACGGTTCGGGCACTCCCTGTCGTTCTTCATCGGCACCGCCTACGGCTCCACCGAGACCGCCGAGCGCCTCGCCCGCACCGTGCGCGCCATGCACCACACCGTCAAGGGCACCCGCCCCGACGGCCTCGCCTACGACGCCGACGACCCCGGCTGGCTGCGCTGGAACTACGCCACCGTCGTCTGGGGCCTGGCCACCGCGCACGAGCGCTACCACCCCCGCCCGCTGCGCGGGAAGGATCTGGACCGCTACTACGGCGAGTTCGTCCGCGTCGGCCACGCGCTCGGCGGCACCGACCTTCCCGCCACCAAGGCCGACACCCTCGAATGCCTCCGGTCCTACCTCCCCCGCCTGGCCGTCACCTCCGGCAAGGCGGCACGCACCGGCCCCAACCTTCGCAACACCCCGACCACCCTGCTCACCGGCCCGTTCATGGACTGGGCCATCCGCGACACCCTTCCGGGCTGGGCCGCCCGCATGGTCATGCACCAGCCGCCCAACCCCGTCGAACGACGAGCCCGCCGCACCACCCTCTGGCTGGCCCTCAACGGCGTCCACACCGTCACCGGACCCCTCAGGGAGTTCCGCCAGGCGCAGGCCAGGGTCGCCGCCGGCACCACCGGCGACCACACCACACCCGCCCACGAACCCGGAACCGACCCCGTCCGCAGCCGCCGGGAGGCCGAAGCCATGGCCTGAACCGGGACGGACACCTCACTCGCCGATCGGGCGCCCAGGCTCCCGATCACGCGCCCGGACGCCCGATCGGCGAGGTGACGTGGATGGGCGCCGAGAGCGCCGGCATGACCATCCCGGCCACCCCGGAGGAGCCCTCGGGCTCGTGCGGGCCGATGTCGTGGCGCCGGTCCCAGGTGCAGAGCTTGACCTGCAGCAGCGCCACGTCGCCGTACAGCATGAGCCATCGGATCGGACATGCGCCGGATCGGGGCGCGTCCGGCCGGACACGTGCGAGGCCGGGACACGCCCGGAACCGGGACACGGGCCGGGGAACCACGGCGCGGGCGCCCGGAAAACCTGTACTGGCGGGAGCCGCCGGCCTGGCAAGCTGTGCGGGTGGAGATTCGGTACGTTCCAGACCACTCGGTGCTGTCAGTGGTGGTCGGCTCGCGGGCCTACGGGCTGGAGACCGCGGAGTCCGACGTCGACCGGCGCGGCGTCTTCGTGGCGCCGACCCGGCAGTTCTGGCGCCTGTCGAAGCCTCCCACCCACGTCGAGGGGCCGCTGCCCGAGCAGTTCTCCTGGGAGGTGGAGCGGTTCTGCGGCCTGGCGCTGGAGGCGAACCCGACGGTCCTGGAGTGCCTGTGGTCGCCCCTCGTCGAGCACACCACCCCGGCGGGCGAGGAGCTGATCTCCATCCGCCGGGCGTTCCTGTCGGCGCGTGCCCACCAGACCTTCACCCGGTACGCCGACGCCCAGTTCCGCCGCCTGGACCCCGACCGGCCCCGGTGGAAGCAGGCCATGCACATGATGCGGCTGCTGCTGAGCGGACTGCACCTGGTCGCCCACGGCGAGCCCCTGGTCCGGATGGACACCCACCGCGACCGCCTGCTCGCGGTGCGGCGCGGCGAGGTGCCCTGGGCGGAGGTCGAGCGCTGGCGCGCGGAGCTGATGGCCGGGTTCGACGGGGCGGGCGCGCTGCCCGCCGAGCCCGACCGGCGGCGCGTGGAGGAGTACCTGATGAGTACGAGGGAGGCGGCGCTCTGACCGCGAGCGGCCGTGGTACGACCACGCGAACCGGAGGCGGCGCTCCGGCCGTGAGCGGTCACGTCACGGTCGCGAGAACCGGAGAGGCGGCGCCGTGACCGTCACCCTGCCCGCCTGACTGCCGGAGATCCCGGCCGGCCAGGCGTACTCGGCGGCGTTCGCCACCGTCGGCGGCGCCCACCTGTACGGCTTCCCCTCCGCCGACCCCTGTTGGACAGTGTTCTCGGGAGCGTGATTTCGGAGAGGCGGGCCTCCACAGCCGACGTACCGGAGTCTTCCATGGAAGCGGCCCGCCCCCGCATCACCGGGGGCGGGCCGTATTGCCCGGCGAGGGCACCTATATGACGCACACCCCAAACGGGAGGTTTACGCCCCTGCCGAATCCCGCCCGGCGACGAACGTGCCGAGCCCCGGGACAGAGTAGGCCACGCCCTGGTCTTTCAGCCGGGTCAGCACCTTGCGGGCGGTGCCGGTACTGCATTCGTCGAGCTCGACACCGCCGTCGGGGCGCTGTACGTCGACTCCCGGCGGATGGGCGCCTGCACCGGTCCGCGCGGCCTGCACTGGCCCTGATCTTCCGGCCGGGCACGCCAACCCTGGGCGTTACCCCGGGGCCCGGCCGGAACGCGGCCCCGCTCACTTGGAGGAGGAGCGGGGCCGCCACACAACAAGCGTGGTCACGCCAGCATCAGGAAACGGATCGCGACGGAAGCGCCACAAAGGACGGCATACAGGCCGATCTCGACGGTCTCGGTCCACGGCTGGGTCCGGCGCACCGCCCCATCCACATGGATGAGTGTCATGAGCCCGCAAGCGACCGCGATGAGGTCGAACACGATCAGGTGGTGCTCGGGATCGGGCGCCGCGGCGAGCGCAACCCAGGTGATCGCTACCGCGACACCTCCCAGGCAGCGCCCGAAGTACACGGTGAGGTCCGTGGGAGTCGAGGCAGCTTCCCACTGAAACCAGCGCGCCCAACGCAGCGGCGCCACCAGGAGCGGAAGGGCGTAGAAGGCGAGAAAGCCAACCGCGGAGACGAGCAGGAACCAGCTGGCGAGAGGGAACTGCGTATCGATCACAAGAGCTCCATGGGGGGTCGCGGCATCCCCCAGGCAGGCGAGATATCGAAAGCTCAACCCGGCGGCTGGCGGAGACGGTCTCTCGACGTTGGCAAGATCGCCTTGCGGCTCGCTTGTCACCCACTGCAATCCCTGGAGAGGGCGCCTCTTAGCAGCGCCCCGACAAAGCCCCACTGACGAACGGCGAGGGCTTCGTCGTTCGCGGACTACGGGCGCACCAGAAGCGCGAGCAGGTCTTCGCCGCCGCACATGACCACAAACGCCACCACCACGATCGCGATGACGACGACCCGCACCTGCCGCCCCCAGCTCTCGGGGACGGTCACGCTCATCATGAAGTTCTTGTTCTCAGACACAGGGGGCTTCCTCACTGTCATAAGACGTGGACGGTCACCGGACCTGGGGTTCACTCAGCGGCAGAGCGCTACGCTGGACAGCGTTGACAGCCCAGAACAGCGCTCGGACCCATGTCCGATTGTTCTTCGAAGGCAGAGCTGGCGGAGGCCGGGGATGCCTCCCGCCTGCCCGACACGGCGTCGGCGGGCGCTGCCCTGCACGAACTGGTCGTCCGCACCCGCCTGTCGGCGGGCGCTTCGGAGAAGCTCGCGCCCGCCGAGGCCTGAACACCACCCGAGGACCCGCGCCCGCCGGCCCGAGCGCCACCGCGGCGGACGGAACGTCCCACCGCGGCCCGAGCGCCACCGCGGCCCGAGCGCCACCGCGGCCCGAGCGCTACCGCGGCGGGCGGAGCGTCCCGCCGCCGTGGAGCATCTCCCACCAGCTCTCCAGCATGGGCACGTCGCCGGTGTCGACGCGCTCGCCCGGCCGGGGGACCACGATGCGGATGTCACGGGCCTTGGCCTCGCGCCACAGGCGGTCGACGGGCTCGGCCCACGGGTGGGTGGCAAGGGTGAAGGTCGCCCAGTGCACCGGCAGCATGAGCCGGCCGCCCAGGTCGAGGTGGGCGTCGACCGCCTCCTCCGGGGTCATGTGGATGTCGGGCCAGGCGGGGCTGTAGGCGCCGATCGGCAGGAGCGTGAGGTCGAAGGGGCCGTGCGCGGCCCCGATCCCGGCGTAGCCGTCGAAGTATCCGGAGTCTCCGGCGTAGAAGACCCGCTTGGCGCGGCCGGCGATCACCCAGGAGCCCCATAGGGTGACGTTGCGGACGAGCGTGCGCCCGGAGAAGTGCCGGGCGGCGGTGGCGACGAACCGCAGGCCGGCGACGGTCGCCTCCTCCTCCCAGTCGAGCTCGACGATCCGCGAGGGGGGCACGCCCCACCGCTCCAGATGGGCGCCGATGCCCAGCGGGACCAGGAAGGGCGCGACCTGCAGCGCGGTGAGGGCGCGGACCGTCGCGCGGTCGAGGTGATCGTAGTGGTCATGGGAGATCACGATCGCGTCGAGCGGCGGCAGGCCCGC
This sequence comes from Streptosporangium fragile, assembly GCF_039534445.1. Lineage (NCBI taxonomy): Bacteria > Bacillati > Actinomycetota > Actinomycetes > Streptosporangiales > Streptosporangiaceae > Streptosporangium > Streptosporangium fragile. The sequence continues at coordinate 49,646 of NZ_BAAAVI010000022.1, forward strand.
CAGCGGCCCCGGCAGCGGATGCAGGCGACGGGGACCGATCAGCTGGGTGGGCGAGGCACGCCTGCTCCACACCGGGTCGACGAGCACGCGGCGGCCCTCGATCTCCAGCAGCGCGGTCGCGTGACCGTACCAGACGACGCTCAGCCCGTCGCGGGATGGCCCGCCGGACGGCGAGGTGACCACCGGGATCTTCGCCGCCGGGCGGCGCTCCTCCCGGTTGAAGAGCATGTTCCAGGCGATTTCCCGTGCGCTCTGCGGCGACGGCGCCGCCACGCTCGGCACGGAGTTGCGGAAGACGCCGTCGCGGAACTGCGGCGAGCGGCGCATCCGCTCCAGCCGCTCCCCCGTGGCCCGGCCGCCGAGCTCGGCCGGAACGTCTTTCAGTGCCCATCCCGCGACGGCCAGCGCCAGTCCACCCGCGACGGCACGCCCGATCGATCTGCTTCTCGCCATCCGCCCCACGCTCCCCACATAGCTCGCCCCAAAAAACGATCTAGATTTCACCGGTGTTCCCGTTTCGCTCTGGGCGAGAGGCGTCATGCGGGCGGGCGCCCGGCCCGCGCCGGCGCCGGCGCGGGGGCAGTCGAGGGCGTCGGTTGCGCGAAGCCTGGCCCGGAGCGCCTCGTGCAGGCGCTGCCGAACACCGGCGCTTCAGCCGACGCCGGCATGCCATGCCGGTGCCGGGCGACCGCCTAGGCTCCGGCGTCGGGCCGGTCGGGGAGCAGCCCTTTGCCGATGTGCCGGTTCCGGCGGCACCCCTCGATGAAGCCGCAGGCGCTGCAGCGGATCGTGGTTCCGGTGGCCATCCATTCGTCCAGGTGGCCCTGAGCGCAGAGCCGCGGTTCGGTGCCGTGTTCCCGCGACCGGGCCGGCAGGGCGACTGCGGCGCGGATGCCGGCTCGGCCCTGCCCGACCGCGCCCCTCTCGACGTCGCGCCGGAGACGGACGACGCCGAGGCCCTTCGACTGAAGCCGAGGTCCTTCGACTGAGACGTCCAGGTCGGCCGGCGCGGGCCGACCTGGACGTCATGATCAGACGAGGTCGAACCGGTCGAGGTTCATCACCTTGTTCCACGCCGCGACGAAGTCGTTCACGAACTTCTCCTTCGCGTCATCGCTCGCGTAGACCTCCGCGAGCGCGCGCAGCTCGGAGTTCGAGCCGAAGACGAGGTCGGCACGGCTGCCGGTCCACTTCACCTCGCCCGTGGCGGCGTCACGAGCCTCGAACGTGTTCGCGTCCTCGGACGTCGCCTTCCACGTCGTGCCCAGGTCGAGCAGGTTGACGAAGAAGTCGTTGGTCAGGGACCCGGGCGTCGCGGTGAGGACGCCGAGCGGCGACTGCCGGTAGTTCGCGCCCAGGACGCGGAGGCCGCCGACGAGGACCGTCATCTCGGGGGCGCTCAGGGTCAGCAGATTCGCCCGGTCGATCAGCAGGTACTCGGCCGGCAGCCGGTTGCCCTTCCCGAGGTAGTTGCGGAACCCGTCGGCGGTCGGCTCGAGCGCGGCGAACGACTCCACGTCGGTCTGCTCCTGCGACGCGTCCACGCGGCCCGGCGTGAAGGGGACCTCGACGTCGAAGCCGGCGTCCTCGGCGGCCTGCTCGACGGCGGCACACCCGCCGAGCACGATCAGGTCGGCGAGCGAGACCTGCTTGCCGCCGGTCTGGGCGGCGTTGAAGGCCTCCTGGACCCCCTCCAGAGTGCGCAGCACCGTCGCCAGCTGGTCGGGGTCGTTGACCTCCCAGCCGCTCTGCGGCTCGAGGCGGATGCGCGCGCCGTTGGCGCCGCCGCGCTTGTCGCTGCCACGGAAGGACGAGGCCGACGCCCACGCGGTGGACACGAGCTGGGACACCGACAGGCCCGAGGCGAGGATCCGGCCCTTGAGGGAGGCGATGTCCGCGGCGTCGACGAGCTCGTGCGTCACCTCGGGGAGGGGGTCCTGCCACAGCAGCGTCTCGGCCGGGACCTCCGGGCCGAGATAGCGCACGACCGGGCCCATGTCGCGGTGGGTCAGCTTGAACCACGCCCGGGCGAAGGCGTCCGCCAGCTCGTCGGGGTTCTCGAGCCAGCGTCGCGTGATCTGCTCGTAGATCGGGTCGAACCGGAGCGCGAGGTCGGTCGTCAGCATCGTCGGCGCGTGGCTCTTCGACGGGTCGTGGGCGTCGGGGACGGTACCGGCCCCGGCGCCGTCCTTCGGCCGCCACTGGTGCGCGCCGGCGGGGCTCTTGAACAGCTCCCACTCGTAGCCGTACAGGATCTCGAGGAAGCTGTTGTCCCACGTCACGGGGGTGTTCGTCCAGATGCCCTCGAGACCGCTGGTGATCGTGTCGGCGCCCTTGCCGGTGCCGAACGTGTTCTTCCATCCGAGGCCCTGCGCCTCGATCGGGGCAGCCTCGGGATCGGGGCCGACGTGGTCGGCCGGGCCCGCGCCGTGGGTCTTGCCGAAGGTGTGACCGCCCACGATCAGGGCGGCCGTCTCCTCGTCGTTCATCGCCATCCGCCGGAACGTCTCACGGATGTCGCGGGCCGCGGCGAGCGGGTCCGGGTTGCCGTTCGGGCCCTCCGGGTTGACGTAGATGAGGCCCATCTGGACCGCGGCGAGGGGGTTCTCGAGCTCCCGGTCGCCGGTGTAGCGCTCGTCACCGAGCCAGGTGGACTCGGGGCCCCAGTAGACGTCCTCGTCGGCCTCCCAGACGTCCTCACGACCACCGGCGAAGCCGAAGGTCTTGAAACCCATCGACTCCAGGGCGACGTTACCGGTGAGGATCATGAGGTCGGCCCACGAGATCTTCTGGCCGTACTTCTTCTTGACCGGCCACAGCAGGCGGCGGGCCTTGTCGAGGTTTCCGTTGTCCGGCCAGCTGTTGAGGGGGGCGAAGCGCTGCTGGCCGGCCCCGGCGCCGCCGCGGCCGTCGCTGATCCGGTAGGTGCCCGCGCTGTGCCACGCCATCCGGATCATGAACGGGCCGTAGTGGCCGAAGTCGGCCGGCCACCAGTCCTGCGAGGTCGTCAGCACCTCCGCGATGTCCTGCTTCACGGCCGCGAGGTCGAGGCTCTTGAACGCCTCGGCGTAGTCGAACTCCTCGCCGAGGGGGTTGGCCACGGGGGGGTTCTTGGCGAGGATCTTCAGGTTCAGCCGCTCCGGCCACCACTGACGGTTTCCGCCGCCCTGAGTCGGGTGCGGGGCACGCCCGTGCGCGACCGGGCAGCCACCCGCGCTCTCCGGCTTCGGGTCTGTGACGATTGCGTCATGGTTCTCAGACATGGAAATCCTTCCGGACTGGAGGGGATCACGGTGCTCAGGAACTGCGGGCGGTGGAACAGCCGGGGCACAGGCCCCAGTAGATGACCTCGGCCTCGTCGATCGAGAAGCCGTGGTCGTCGGACGCGGTCAGGCAGGGCGCCTCGCCGACCGCGCAGTCGACGTCGGCGACGACACCGCACGACCGGCACACGGCGTGGTGGTGGTTGTCCCCGACGCGTCCCTCGAACCGGGCCGGGCTGCCGGCCGGTTCGATGCGGCGTATGAGACCCGCCGCGGTGAGCGCGTGGAGGGCCTCGTACACGGCTTGAAGGGAGATGTGGCCCACGCGATCGCGCACCCCGGAGGCGATCGCCTCGACGTCGAGGTGGTCACCGTCCCGGACGGTTTCAAGCAGCGCGACGCGGGCGGCCGTCACCCGCAGTCCGGCACCGCGCAGCTCCTCGGCGGTGGTCGGAGTCCTGGGTGAGATCATGGCGCCAAACCTACCGGTATAAACACGAACGATACAAGATAGTGAACGGTCCAAGTTTTGCGCCGCGCCAGGCGGCGTCCGTCCCGTCGCGGCGTGACGGTCTGGGGGCGCGTCACGATCGGGCCGTCCCGGTGGCGGAACGAGTACGCGCACGTGAGATCGACAACGGAGAGGGCCCGCGGGTTCCGCTCCGCCAGGAGGGTGTGCCGCTTCGACGGGCAAAGACGACGCCGAAGCGCCAGCAGGCCCGACGGAGGAGTACAACTTCAGCCCGCAGGTCCCCGATGTGGTCAACAGCTACAGCCGGCTGTCGACCATCGCGAGCGAGACTTTGACGCTGGACGCCAGCCAGGTGCCCGGTATCGGTGGCGTCGTCGAAACACGTCCGTGGCCCGGACGGAACCAGGTCCTCCTTACCGCGAACGCCGTGACCCCAGAGCCGCGATTGGCCTTGGCGCAGCGCTACGGTACGAACACCGTGACCATCCGGCTGAACCCAGACGCCGCACACGGCCAGGCTCATGGCACGCGAGACGCCGACAATGATGGCCACATCAACGGCGGAAGCTCATTCAACACCTCGAAGAGCCGCGTATGCACCACGGGATTCGCCTGGGCGCATACCGACGGCAGGCGCATGGTGACGGCCGGTCACTGTTTTCCCGACCTCGCCGACGGTGAATTCCAATACGTGGTCAGAGACGGGAGAAATATCGGAGTTGCCGTGGCCGGCAACTGGGTGACGGGCACGGGATCCGCGAAGCTCCCCGGCCGGACGAAGACTCGCGGGAATATCGCACTGATAGCGTGCTCCGACACCGCGGTCAAGCCCACGGCGTCAATATTCGTCGGGGGGTCGAACCGGCTGAAAAGCGCCCTGTAAGGCGCAGCTGGGGTCGCCGCTCGGTGCCGGGCGACCTCTTGTGCATGGGAGGAAGGACCACTGGCCAGTCATGCAACTGGAAGGTCGGAGAAGTCAACAAGCCAATGAAGCCACACGATCCCGGCTCCGGTGCCTTCGGAGGCCATCTCCCGCATGGGGTCTCAGCGACATGGTCCGGCGGCCGCGCGGAACCGGGCGACTCCGGCGGTCCGGTCGACACTGTCGAGAAGGTCCAAGTCGGGACGGACGTAAAGGCATACGTGACCGCCAAGGGAATCATCAATGGCGGGAGCGGCTTTCTCGGCTATCGCACGTTACGCTTCACTGATATTCATGACGCCCGCCAGGCCTTCGGCGGCGACGTTATGAAACGCCAATAAGAGCAGGCTATTTTCCATGACCGTTTCCCTCGTCAGCAGACTGTCCCCAGTCCTCCTTACGGGATTGACGACCCTGGCCTTGACGGCCTGTAGCGGACTCCAGTGGCAGGACATCAATACGGCGACGCTGTCAGAAGACGAGCGGACACTGACCGTGGAATTGGTTCTCGCATCACCGGGAGACGACGACTCGCAATGCGAGAGGATCACGGACACCGAAGTAAGTGAATCCCCTTCACAAGTGATCATCGGGATCCAGGTAGGCAACAGTTGCCCACGCCCGGGGAAAGCCACCCTCGCCGTAGGGTATGTGCGTTTCGTGAAACTCAAATTAAGGCAACCGCTTAGCGGGCGAACCGTCTTGGACAACACGCGCCATCGACGCGTCGAGATCAACCGATCGCCCGGCGGTTCGTAAGCCGTGGCGGACCCGGCGTCTGGACCGACAAGGTAGGCACCCGACACCAGGTCCGCCATCAGCCGCTCTCACCTGCGGCCATCGCAGCGGGAAATCAGTCGTCTTCACCGGTGGCGGGGCCCGGAGTGCGGCGGTGCAGCGGCTGCGGTTCTTGCTGTCGGAGTCGCGGTGGGACCACGAGAGGGTCAATGCCCGGCGCGTTGAGCTGCCGTGTGCCGATCCGGCGACCGCGCCGCACGCGGGCGGGGCGCTGGTGGTCGATGACACCGGGGACCGCAAGGACGGCACCGCCACCGCGCACACCGCCCATCAGTATCCGGACTCGGTCGGGAAGATCGAGAACGGGATCGTGGCGGTGACCACCCGGTGGGCCGACGAACGGGTCTACTGTCTTCTCCGAACTATCGCAGCCTCGTGGCGGGCGGTGGATCTGCCGGAAGGAACCGCGGCGGTGCCGTGCCGCCCCGTGAAGCCGTGGCGAGCTGCTGGCGCTGGTGCTCCCGCGCCTGGCAGTCAGGATGGCTGAACTTCGTCGAAGAGGGCGAGGGCTTCGGTGGGGTCCGGGCTCACGAGGCGTTCCAGACCGGCCGTCGTGATCTTCGCCCACCTGCCGGCCCGCGCCCACATCTGTTCCTCGAAGGCGCGGACGGCCTCGTCCAGATCGCCAGGGCCGGGGGCGGCGGCGACGGACTCGGCGAGTTCGGCGCCTTCCAGCATCGCGAGGTTCGCGCCCACCCCCAATGGGGGCATCAGGTGGGCGGCGTCGCCCAGTAGCGTCACCCCGGGGACGTGGGCCCAGGTGTGGGACACGGGCATGACGTAGAGGGGGCGGTGGACGAAAGCGGTGCCGTGGCGGAGGAGGTCGAGGAGGGGAGCGGCCCAGCCGTCGAACAGAGCCAGCAGGCTTGATCGCACGGCCTCGACGTCGGCCGGGTCCAGGCCCGCGCGCCGGTTCAGGCCCATATGCCGGTCCAGGTTCGTGTGCCAGTCCAGCGGCGCGCGGAACTGGGCGTACACCTTGACGTGGCCGCCGCTGTTGCGCTGGGCGACGAGGGCGCGGTTCACGCCGTACACAGCCATGGAACCGTCGCCGATCAGGCGGGCGAGGTCGGGGTGGCGGGTGTCGACGTCGTCCAGGGAGGTCTCGACCAAGGTGACGCCGGTGTAGTGCGGCGTCGCGGACGAGACTGCCGGGCGGACCCGGGACCAGGCGCCGTCCGCGCCGACCACGAGGTCGAACGTCTCCTGTCGCCCGTCCGCGAAACGGACCAGCACGCCATCCCGGGTCCCCGGCACCACCTCCGTCACGCCCCGCCCCCACCGAACGTCCAAGGGGCCGAGCAGCAGGTCACGGAGTTGCCCCCGGTCGATCTCGGGATTGGCCCGGTCACCCGGACGGGGTTGCCAGTCGCGGAGGACGGTCCCGTCCGCGTCCAGGATGCGCATGGCCTGCCCCTCGGGACGGGACAGCGCCTGGAACTCCGTCAGCAGCCCCGCCTTGCCCAGCGCGAGCTGGCCCATCCCTTCGTGCAGGTCCAGCGTGCCGCCCGGGGGACGGGCGTCGGGGGCGGGATCGCGTTCGAGGACGGTGACGGGGTGACCGTGGCGGTGCAGGACGCGGGCGAAGGTGAGGCCGGCCGGGCCCCCTCCGACCACAGCGATACGCTGTATCATACGGTGTATCATAGCGACGCACTGTACTTGACGATTGCGACATATCGCAACAGTACGATGGAGCCCATGACTGTATGGGACCGGCCGGAGCCGCAGTTTCGCGCCGCGCCGCTCGGCCGGGAGCGGATCGTCGCCGCCGCCATCGCTCTGGCCGACGAGGGCGGGCTGGAGGCCGTGTCGTTGCGCAAGGTCGCCGCCCAGCTAGACGCCCGTCCGATGCGACTGTACGGATACATCTCCACCAAGGAGGAGCTGTTCGACCTCATGGTCGACGAGGTCCACGCCGAGATCCTCCCCGAGGAGCAGCCCGGGGACTGGCGGGAGGCGCTGCGCGTCCTCGCCCACCGCACCAGGCAGGCCACCCTCCGTCACGAATGGCTGGCCGACCTGCTCGGCGGCCGTCCGGCCCTGGGCCCGAACGCCCTCGCCGTGGCCGAGGCCACGCTGGCCGCCTTCGACGGCCTCGCCGACCTCGAGACCGTCATGCGCGCCGTGGAGACCGTCAGCGCCTACTTCACCGGCGCGATCAGGCGCGAGATCGCGAACCTGCGGGCCGAGCGCGCCACGGGCCTGTCCAAGCGCGACTGGCAGCGCGCCTCCGGCCCGCATGTGATGAGGATGCTGGCCACGGGCCGCTTCCCGGCGCTGGCCAAGGTCGTGCACGACGGCACGGAGGTGGACGCCGAGGCGTCCTTCGCGACCGGCCTGGACTGGGTCCTCGACGCCGTGGCCGCCAGACTCGCCCGGCCGTCGGCGTGACGCTCAGGATTCCCGTGGCACCGCATGACGCCGCCGGACTGCGCGCCCACCCTGCCTGACCGGTTAAAGAACAAGCTCGGGAACGGCGTGTGGGGCCCAGCGGAACCGTGATCGTCCGGACTCTGATTTTCCGCATCCGCTGAAGCTTCTGACGAGCGCCGGCTCTGGGGGGACAAGCCGTATGCGCTCGCTGTCCTGCTTGGACGGGACGATCCGGAGCAGCGGAACGACCTCGCCGGTGTCAGGCAGTCGATAGGTCACCAGGGCGAGATGAGTCAGTTCGAGCAGCTCTTCGATGCGGATTCCGGTGTGGCGCAGCTGGTCGGGCAGACCCCCGCCCGCTGAATTCCAAGCCCTGGTCACAGCCGTCACCGCGGGACGACCCCTCGACCTCTCCACCCCGCCCTGACACACCACCGACTAGGACAGGTGACGCTCGACGGTGGCGACCTTGGACTCCATCCGGCCGCCCGCGCCTTCGCGGATGTCGGCCTTGAGCACCAGGCTGACCCGCCCGGCGCGAGCCTCGACGGCCGCGACGGCGTCCTTGACGACGCCCATCACCTGATCCCAGTCCTCTCCCTCGATCGTGGTGAACATGGCGTCCGTCCGGTTCGGCAGGCCCGAGGCGCGGACCACGCGGACGGCCTCGGCGACCAGTTCGCCGACGTCCTCCCCCGCGCCGACGGGGGTCACGCTGAACGCCACGAGCACCGACATCTTCCGGCCCCTTCCCCTCAAGGTCTCCTGCCGCACCCTAGTTTCCGCCCGGCTCACCGGGCAATCCTGGGCGAGACGGGGTTCGGCGGCGGGTAGGTCGTCTCACCGGAGGTGCGGCAGCCGGAGACCGCCGGAAATCCCGCGGCGATGCCTGAACAGGAATGGTGGAATGATCCGTCGTGAACATGATGAGAAACGTCACCGTTGAACCCGACCTGCCGGCCAGGATGGAGCGGAACCTGGCCGAGCACGCCTGTCACCTGCACCGGCGCATGGCGGGAACCGCCGTCACGGAGACGGACGACCTCCTGGTCGCCGACAGCGGTCTGGACGACGACACCTTCAACATCGTCGCAGCGGCGCGCTTCACCCCGGACACCGCCCCGGAGCGGATCGCGGAGACCGTCCGGAGGGTGGCCGCCGCCGGTCGTTCCTTCTCCTGGTGGGTGGGCCCCGCCTCCACACCGCCGGACCTTGCCTCGCTCCTGACCGGTGCCGGGCTCAAGGCGTCCGAGACCGAGACGGGCATGTGGATGGACCTGAGCGGAGCGCCGCCGAAGCCGCACGTCGACGGACTGGACATCCACGTGGTGACCACCCCCGGGCAGCTTGCCGACTACGCCACGGTCCTGGCGGCGAACTGGGACCCGCCGGCCGCCACCGTGCGCCGCTTCTTCGCCGACGCCGCCGAATGGGCTCTCACCGCCGACTGCCCCGCCCGTTACCTCGTTGGCCACGTGGACGGCCGCCCGGTCTGCTCGGCCGAGGTCTTTCTCCACGCGGGCGTCGCGGGCCTCTACAACATCGCGACGCTCGCCACCGACCGCCGGCGCGGCTACGGCGGCGCCATCACCCTGGCCGCCCTGCACGTGGCACGCGACGAGGGCTATCGGACCGCGGTCCTGCAAGCCTCCTCGGACGGCGAACCCGTCTACCGCCGCCTGGGGTTCGCCGCTTGCGGCCGGTTCACGGAGTACGCCGTCACTCCCTGAAACCGTCCGGTCACGGCGGCGGGGTCAGTCCGCGCCGGGATGGCCGGCCGAGGACGGCCATGCCGAGGCAGCCGGTCGTCCGGGGCGACCGCTCGTGGGCGGTCACGCCGGGCGGCCGGCCCGGGCGGCCGTTCAGGAACGGCGGGACAGGTCGGGGTTCCAGGCGACGGTCGCGCGATCGCCATGGCGCACGGTCCCGGGGCGGGTGACCCGCATGATCACGCCGAACTTGTTCTCGTGCTCGCCGATCAACCACTTCTGCAGCTCGGGCCAGCGCTCCTGCCCGCGCGGGTCCCAGCTGGGCACGGCGCAGCGGATGCAGGGGCCCGTGCGGTCGCCGGTCACCGCGAGCTCGGCCTCGCCGACGGTGATCGTGGTGCCGGGCTCCCAGTCCTCCTCGTCGAAGGCGGGCGCGTCGAGGTCGAGGTGGAGGTTGGGCCGGAACCTGAGCAGGTCGACCGGGGCGCCCAGTTCCTCGCCCAGCGCGGCGAGCGAGGCGGCGACGGTGACGAGCACCGTCGGACCCCGGTCCTGCTGACCGTCGGCGGCGCGCAGGCTCAGCGGGGTACCGAGCGACCCGGCCAGCGCGTCCGCCAGGGCGGGGTCGTCCCACTCCCAGGCGGTGCCGTCCGGCGCGGTCAACGTCGGGGTGCCGCCGTCGCCGTACGCGCTGCTCCAGTGGAGCATCTCCGGCCGCTGCCGCACGGTCAGCACCCTGCCCGCGTGGTTCTCGCGCTCGTCGACGAGCGAGTAGGCCCGGTCGCCGGCCAGTCCCCGCTCGTCGAACCGCCCCTCCCGGAGCTCCTCACCGCGCAGCGACTTCACCGGCCAGCGGATAATCCGCTCAACATTCCCAAAATATGACTTCATACTCTAAAAATAGCGATCATGGATAGGTGACCGTAAGAATGCCCCATACCGCCCTGGAGGCGGAGGCCATCCAGGACGAGCTTAGGCCGCTGCTCGACCTGACCGGTCCCGGCCCCCGCGATCCCGCCCGGGTCGCCGGGGTGGACGTCGCCTACGACGGGGACCGGCTGGCGGCGGCGGTGGTCGTGCTGGACGGGACGACGCTGGAAGTGATCGAGGAGGTCGCCGTCGGCGGGCGGGTGGCCTTCGACTACGTTCCGGGCCTGCTGGCCTTCCGTGAGCTCCCGGCCCTGCTCGACGCCCTCGACCGGCTGGCCGTCGCCCCCGACCTGGTCGTGTGCGACGGGTACGGGCTGGCCCACCCCCGCCGCTTCGGCCTGGCCTGCCACCTCGGCGTGCTGACCGGGCTGCCGACCATCGGCGTCGGCAAGACCGCCTTCGTCGGCACCTACGACGAGCCGGGACCCGCGCGGGGCTCCCGGACCGACCTGCTCCTGGACGGCGACGTCGTCGGCCGCGTGCTGCGCACCCGGGACGGGGTCAAGCCCGTCTTCGTCTCCACCGGCCACCGCGTCGACCTCGACACGGCCTGCCGGAACGTACTGAACCTGACCCCCCGCTACCGCCTCCCGGAGACCACCCGGGCCGCCGACCGGCTCTCGCGGAGGGCGCTGACCGAGAACTGTCGCCCGGACCTGATGAGATCCGCACGGCACGACGAGATGGGATGACCGTGGGCGACAACGAGTGGGTCGAGGATGTCGACGCCTGGCGCGACAGCAACCTGACGGAGATCCGCGAGCTCCTGGCGGGCGGGTTCGACCCGGGCCGGATGCTCCCCTGGTTACGTTCGACGCCCTTACACCAGGCCGCGCAGGAGGGCGCCGTGCAGGTGATCAAGCTGCTGCTGGCGGCCGGCGCGGAGGTGGACGCCGTCGACGCCGACGGCGCCACCCCGCTGTGGGAGGCCGTGCGCCACGGACGCGACGAGGCCGTCAAGCTTCTGCTGGCCGCCGGCGCCGACCCCTGGCGGCCGTGCATCGCCGGCCGCTCCCCCGGCGTCCAGGCGCTCTTCACCGACATGGCGGACCTGTTCGTGGATCTGCCGGGTGCTCCCCGCATCAGCCCCCGGCTCCGCGAACTCCAGGACACGATCGACGCGATGATGTTCTCGTACGAGGACTACAACGAGGGGTTGTGCGTCGCCTTCGTCGGCGGGGTTCCCGAGGAGGAGGTCGTCCGCCGCCTGGGCGCGGCGCCCGAACTGTGCCCGCCGCTGGAGGCGGTCGAGCTGTGGGAGGCGGAGCGGGACGCCCGTATGGAGGTCCTGCGCGTGGGCACCCCGCCGGGCGGCGGGGTCGTGCTCTTCCAGACGGACGGCATCCTGCCGGTGCACGACGGCGTCGGCCGGATGGTCACCTCCGGCGGCGGGGTGCTGGCCGGGGCGTTCCCGTTCGCCAGCCCGTCGGTGGACATCTGGCGGGACGGCGTCGCCATCGCCCGGCCCTCGGTGCACGAGCAGCTCACCGACGGCAGCATGGTCGAGCTGTGGATGTGCCGTTTCGGCGACTGCGGCGCCCACCCCTCCACCGCGACGGAGCGGGCTCTGGCCCTGATGACGCTCCTGACCTCCACCTACATCACGGAAGAGTGGCTGTGGAGCGCTCCGATGAGGCTGGTCCCCGTAACGCTGCGCAGGCCGGACGGGGATGGGTAGAGTCACACGACGATGAGAAAGCACACGATCGCCGCAATGTGGGAAGAGATACCCGACGACGCGGACGACCTCGCCCTGGTCAACGGCGGGTTCCGGGTCTACCTCTGCCTCTGCGGGAAGTCGCTGCCCGACCGTACGGCCGCCGAGCTGCACGCCATGGAGACCGACCAGTGCACCACGTGCCTGGGCACCACCACCGAGGACATCGTGCCCGGCTACTCCCAGAAGTGCACGGCCTGCGCCGGGACCGGCCGGCGCAAGGCCCAACTGACCTGGGAGCTCGCCCACGCCGAGGCCGAGATGGTGATCACCGTCGAGATCGTGCGCGACCTGATCTCCGGCTTCACCGAGCCCTTCCGCCTCTCCCAGGTGGCCGACCTGGTCCGTGACACCCTGCGGCTCCCGGTCGGCCGCCTCCCGGTCGGCCCGCGCGTGCGCGACGTCCTGCGCCAACTGGAGGCGATGGGCGAACTGGTGCTGATCTCCGCCCCGGAGCAGCTCCTGCGCGGCACCACCGTCATGCTCTACCGCGACCCCTACTGGGAGCACGTACGGAACTGACCGGCCTCCTCCGGGCGGACCTCTGTTCTCCCGGCCGCCGCCGGGCCCCGGGAGGCCGCCCGCGCCGGCGGCGTGACAGCCCGCCCGGCCAAGTGTCGGCCGAGCGGCCTGTTCGCAGAGTGACCTGCATCGGGCAACGACCGACGCCGTCCGAACGAACCGATTCGCCATCTCAGAAGAGTCACACCAACGAAACCGTCACCGGATTTTTCTTTAACCCTTCGTTGATCCACGGCTCGAACTACTGTGTCCCGCATGCCGATCGCGCGCTTCTCCGTGGAGAACTACCGATGTTTCCCCAAGCCGCAGGAGGTGGAACTCCGTCCGATCACAGTGGTGCTGGGAAAGAACAACTCCGGCAAGAGTGCGCTCGTGCGAGCCCCTCTGGTGCTGTCCACCGGCATCCGCACAGATTCGCCGCTCCCCTTTGATCTCGACCAGCTCGGTGATACCGTTCCCGCGTTCCCCGATCTGATCTATGGCACACGCCCGCACGGCGCAGTGCGGGTGCGAATGGACTTCGAGAGCGGAGAAACGGGATCCTACGGACTGGACGCCACCGTCCAGAACATCAGCGAATGGCAGACTCAGGTGGTCAGCGAGCTTGCCTTGCGCGCCGGCCCCGAAACCGTCCGGTACGAATGGTTGCACGACGAGGTTCCCTGGGCCGAGGAACGGCCTTACGTGTTCCGAATGGACGGCCACGACGATCTGCGGCACAGATTCCGCTTTCAAGGCCTTCTCCCGACATCTGTCCCTATTTCATCGAAAAGATGGGGTGGCGACCTCTCCAAGGCCGTCGATCGGATTCGGGCCGAGTTCGACCGCATCCGATACCTCGGCCCATACAGACAACGACCGGATCGGCTGTATCGGATTCCGTCCAGAGTCGCGGCCGAGGTAGGGGGAAGCGGCGAGGCGACTCTCGGCATCCTCGCGCACGACGTCGTACGGCAACAGGGCTCACTGATCAAAAAGATCAACGAATACCTGCCCGACAACCTGCCGGGCTGGACACTCGATGTGAGCGACCAGGGCGGGGGAATGCACTCCGTGGTCTTCCGCTCCACCATCGACGACACCCTTCAGATCAACCTCGGTGACGCGGGCACCGGAGTGGCGCAACTCCTGCCGATACTGGTGCAACGCGCTATGGACGCGGTGGCTCCCCCCGCCCACTCCGTCCTGGAGATCATCGAAGAGCCGGAGCTTCACCTCCATCCGTCCGCGCACGCGCTGGTCGCGGACCTTCTGCTCGCCTCAGCCCGGGGGTCGAAGGTCAGATTCCTCGTCGAGACACACAGTGAGACCTTCCTCCTCCGGCTCCGCCGCCGAGTGGCGGAAGGGACGACTTCCCCCGAAGCGATAGCGATCTACTTCGTGGAGCACAGCGGAGGCGCGGCCCAGGCCCGACGGATCGGCATCGACTCGCTCGGCAATCTCGATTACTGGCCGCGCGGCGTTTTCTCCGAGGACTTCGAGGAGACTCGCAAGCTGGCCGCCGCGCAGAAAGGGCGTTTCACGCCCGATGCGCGTTGAACTGGACGGCGAAGTCCTCGGGGCCGACGACCTTTCCGCGGACATCCTGGAGTTCATAAGGCTCTTCACCAGGGGAGTCCACGATTGGGTCATCGATCCGGAAGAGGTCGAAAAGGTCACCGACTACCTCCGCGAACACGCGCCGACTCTGGCACACGCCTATGCCGAGTTCGCGACCAAGGCCAGTGTGGTCAGTCAGGCTTGGAGCGTCACCGACCAGCCGACGGTTTTCGTCTCCCGCGTCACGATCGAGGACGACCTGCATGACCTCCGCCAGTCCGCCGTCCTGATCGTCGAGGACGCCGTCTCGGACAGGTGCTTTCTCCGGGGAGTCGCGCACGTATTCGACGGTGGCGACATCGTGGATGCCATCACGGAACGCAGATTGGAACTCCTGCACGGTGGAGGAAAAGACCGCGCCTGCGCGCAGGCACCCGCCGCGCGGGAACGCTTCAAACGCACTCCTCGTGTCGCTCTCTTCCTTGACAGCGATCGCCTGACTCCCGGCGAGACGACCAAATGCCACAAGCTGGCGGAACAGCTGGAACCTCTGGGAATCGCGGTTCACATCCTGGATTTACGGGAGGCGGAGAACTATGTCCCCAACGAGGTCCTGCGCGGGGCGCTGCGGCCTCGCGAAGCCTCACAGCTACTGGATCAGCTGACCCGGCTCACTCCCGAGCAGCGTGGCCACTTCGACATGAAGCACGGATTTCCCAAACTCAAGGAAGGCGCACCCCGAATTCCCCCAGGACACCAGAACCTGTACGACGGGGTGCCGGACAAGGTGATCGATAAGCTACGGGCAGGCTTCGGGACCAGGTTGACCGAGCTCCTCGAACGCGAAGCCGCGAGCGGGAAGCTCACGGCCAGGCATTTCGAGGACCTCGGCAAGGGGGTCGTCGAGGAGCTGTGCGCGATTCTCACCATGCTCAGGAAGATCATCTAGGGGTGGCAATGCCCGACGACAACGAAGAGATCACCGTACTGCCGGAGATCTACCTCCTGGAGCAGATCCTCAACATGATCGCCGCCGGTGAGCTCCGGGTACCGAAGTTCCAACGGCCCTTCGTCTGGCGGCCCGAGCAGATGCTCAACCTCTTCGACAGCATCGAACGTGGCTATCCCATCGGAAGCCTGCTGATCTGGCAGACCAAACAGCCGCTCGCCAGTCTCGATGAGATCGGCGGACTGAAGATCCCCCCGCATCGGCCGGGCAGCCAGGTGGCCTACATCCTTGACGGTCACCAGCGCCTGTCCACTCTCTTCGGGGGGCTCAAACGCCCCTCGGACGCTCCACGCTCCACCGAGCAGCAAGACTGGATGTGGTGGATCTATCGAGTTCTGGGTGATGGCGACGACAGATCCACCCGTTACCGGCACTGGAAATACGAGGGGCGGGCTCCCCACACCTACCTGCCGATGGGCTCTATTCTCCGGACGATGGACTTCCTCGCCTACGCGCGCGAACTGTCGCGGGCCCAGGTTCCGGGTGGTGACATCACTCCGCTCATCGACGAGGCCGAACAGGTCGCCCAGCGGATCAAGCAGTACAAGATGGCGGCGGTCCGCCTGGTCGGCGGTTCGCTGACCCATGCCGTGGAGGTGTTCTCACGGGTCAACAGCAGCGGCCAGTCGATGACGCCGGATCAGATGGTGACCGCGCTGACCTACGCCACAACCGGTCCGGACAGCCTCGCCGACCGGATGGAGGCCATCCAGGAACGCATCGCGGCCTCGGGCTTCGGCGAGATACCCTCACTCACGATCTTCCGCGCCATCCTCGCCATCTCCGGAGAAGAGGATGTGCAGGACACCCGCTGGGAAGCCCTGGCCAAGCGTGTGGAGGGCGGCCTGCTCGCCGCGGTGGAAGCCACCGACGTCGCCTTGGAGCAGGCGGTTGGCTTCCTCCGGTTCCATGCCGGTGTTCCGCTGGCGCGTCTGGTTCCCTACAACCTGCAGATCATGCTGCTGACCGCCTTCTTCCATTTCTGCCCGGCACCTGACGTACGGCAGCTCACCCTGCTGCGGCGATGGTTCTGGACGACCTCGTGGTCCGGGCACTTCGCCGGCGCCAACACGACCCAGGTCAGGCAGTCACTCCAGGAGATCAAGGACTTCGCCGCCGGGCACGGTACTCTCCGCCTCGGCGACCAACGCGCCCGGCCGTTCCCGCAGCGTTTCGATCTGCGCAGTGCGCGAGTGCGGGCTTTCATCCTGTGGGAGCTCAAAGAGTTCCCCCACCGCGTCAACCTCGACGGGTCCCTTCTCGATCCCAAGGATCTCCTGGCCAAGTCCCATGCCGAGGCTTACAGGCATGTGGTCAACAGGCGTGGTATCGAAGGCACGTCCAGCCCGGCCAATCGATTGATGATGACGACGCCCTCTCGAGTCTCCGTCCGGCAGGCATTGATCGACCTGGATCCGGCAAGGGAGGAGGACGTGTTACGCACCCACGGGATCCCGCGCGAGGCTCTGCGCAGACTCCGCGAGGGGGACGACGCGGGGTTCATCGAAGTCCGCACGGCTGATCTGGCCGCCAGAGAGCGCGAGTTCATGGCCGAGTTGGGGGTCAAGCACGCGGACGAACTCCTGGGGGAAGCCGATATCGACACGGAGTGACCGATCTTCAGCTGTCAGAGGAGCCAAGGCGCGACGGCTGAACGAGGGTGCACCGTTCCTCACCCCCGTAGCGAACCGCATGGCGTCCCCGTATCTCCTCACCGGCCGTCGCCGCCGCACCACGGGAGACCGTCCCGCCGGTCAGGGCTCCAGGCGGGTGAAACTGTCACGGACCCGGGCCGTCGCCGGATGGTCCGGCCCGTACAGGCGGCCGAGGTCGTCGAGCAGGCCGGTGAGCGTGTCCCGGGCGGCTTCGACGTCGCCCGCGCTCTTTTGCAGCTCGCCGATCTGCCTCCGCAGTTCCAGAACTCGCGGGTCGTCCACGGGGTAGGCGCGCTGCTCGTCGGCGAGCAGGTCCCGCATCAGACGGAGTGCCAGGCCGCTGTCGCCGAGAAGTACGTGGCAGGTGGCCTCCTGCATGCGGCACTGGAAGACCCGCTCGTCGTCGGCGTGGTATCGCTTCGCCAGGTCCACGGCGAGCCGGTAGAAGGCGGGGCGGCACGGCGGTGGTCTCCGGCCTCGAAGAGCACGTTGGCGAGCTGTCCCCGCAGGTTGAGCACCTCGGGGTCGTCCGCGCCGAGGACCCGGCTCGCGGGCTCGGCGACGGCGGCGAGCACCTCGGGCGGCCTGGGCTCCGATCGCGGCGGCCCAGCCGACGGAGAGGGGCTCCTGCTCGTTGACGACGTGGTCGAGCGTGACGCCCTCGACGAACTGCATCACCATGAACAGGCGCCGCCCGTGCCGGGGGTCGTCGAACGTCCCCGCGTCGTGAACGGCGGGGGCCCCCGGATGGTCCAACTGCGCCATGACCATCGCCTCGTGGATGAATCTCCGTTCCAGCTCCGGCTCCGGGGCGCGTCCCGGAGACAGGATGAACTTCACGGCGACGCGCCGGTCCAGGCGCTTGTCGTAGCCTCCCCAGACCTCCCCCATGGCTCCCCTGCCGAGGGGCACCTCGTCCAGCTCGTACCGTTCGAGGATGACCGTGCGCTCGGCCACCACGCCTCCGGGCGTCACAGGGGAAGATCGACAGGGAGAATCTACTCGGGTTGGAGGGTTCCATCGAGGAGACCGTCGAGACCGGACCGGACCAGATCGTCACCGATCTTTCTGATCTCGTGGACGGAGTCCTCGAAGGCCAGGAGCCTCCGGAAGGCGTCGCCGTACGCCCGTTGCTCGTCGATGGGCAGCCGCGGCAGCTGAGCCCGCCGGGGATCCATCCGGGCGGAGGAGCCGAGGCGCGTGCTGGCCTCGCCGGTGACTCTGAGGCAGCCGGCGAGGAAGTGCGGATCGAGCCGTCCGGGATCCGTCCGGAACAGCAGAAGCTGGGGGCCGAGCGCGGCCCCGCCTTCTCTCGCCACCCGGACGACCGTGTCACCGCGGGGAACGAGCGGGGCGACGACGTCTCCGGGTTCGACGACGACCAGCCCCGGTTCGTCCTCGGTGCGCCCGCTCGGGCCGCGGCCGAGCAGCAGATCCTTTGCCGTCAGGACGGGAAGATCGCCTTCGTCGACGGTCATCTTGAGCGGTCCCTGGTAGACGGTCACCACTCCGGCCCTGGCCAGTTCCCCGACGCTCGTCATCGGCAGGTCCCGCCGCCGCGACGGAGGGGTCAGCGCGGGGATGTCCAGTCCGCCGAGAGCCGTCACCACGCGTTTCCGGGCCTCGGCGAACGCCGACGGCCCCGACTGGCTCTGGCTGCCCACCCGGTGCACGGGAGTGAGGGCGACCTCCTCGTCGAGCAGGTCGATGATCCGCACGGTACGGGCGACGTCGGGCAGCTCCGCGCCGTCGTCGTAGGCCCGCCACGCGGTCTCCGCGACCGCGAGATCCTCACCCGCGTTGACCATGAGCACGTCGGACGGGGGCTGCCGGTCGGCGTCGGGATCGGGCCGGCGGAGCACCCACAGGTCGGGCGCCCCGCTGGACGCGGGCGCGGCACCGGTGGAGAGCGTGATGATCGCGCGCAGCGCTCCGGCGCGGAGCAGGTTGCCGCGGACCCGCCGGCCGGAGCGGCGTCCGGCCGCGACACCCGGCATCATGATGACGACGAGCCCGCCGGGCCGGACGTGGGCGAGGCAGTGCTGGAGCCAGGCCAGCTCGGACTCACCCCGCGGCGGCAGCCCGTACTCCCATCGCGGATCGCTGCTCAGCTCCTCGTAGCCCCAGCTCCGGTCGTTGAACGGCGGGTTGCAGACGACCGCGTCCACCCGCTCCCCCGGGAAGGCGTCGGCCCTCAGCGAGTCACCCGACCGGACGACGGCCTCGGTGCCGTGGAGCAGCAGCCGGGCCGCCGCCAGCCGGGCCGCCGCCTCGTTGACGTCCTGGCCGAGCACGCGGGTGGCTCGCGCGGCCAGCAGCAGCGTGCCGATGCCACACGACGGGTCCATGACGGTCGCGCCGGACGTTCCGGCCAGCCTGACCATCAGCTCGGCCACCTTCTGCGGGGTGGCGAGCAGCCGTCGCGAGTGCGCGTCGGCGTAGCGGGCGCAGATCCCGTCGAAGGTCTCGGCGGGCCCCTGCTCCGTCCCGACGTCCGCGATGGCGCGGATCAGCGCGGGATCGACCGACAGCTCGGGCGGCAGTTCGCCGGGCAGGTCCGGCACCGCCCGGGAGACGGCGGCCGGGAGCCGCCCGAGCATCTCGTCGTCGCCGAGCCGGGACAGCTTCCGCCAGTCCGCCGGTTCCCGCCGCAGGTAGAGCAGGAAAGCGCCCGTGTAACCGACGGCGTCCCCCAGGCGGAGGTCCTCCCCCACGGCCCGGAGCCACTGCCAGACCCGCTCCAGGGGTGACACCTCGACGTATCTTCCGTGCCGTCGCAACCACTGCTCGACCTGCACCAGGGAGAACGCCGGGCTGGTGGCCGTTCCGCCCACCGGTTGCGGGAAGTCGTCGAAACGCTTGCGCCAGTTGCTCACCGCCGCCCGGCCGACGTCGGCGAGCCGGGCGACGTCGGCGGCGCTGACCGTGACGTCTTCTCGCATCATCGCCCCTCCACCGGAAGCCACAGGTCGGGACCGAGACGGCGCAGGCGCTCGCGGCGGTCCTCGGCCGCGGAGCCGACGATCCGCAGCCGGTACGACCTGCCGAGGTAGAGGAATCTCTCGCCGGAGACGTACTCCCGGGGCGGCCGGGACTCCCCCGGCTCCCGCCGCTCGACGAGCTTGCCGTACAGCCAGGACCGCTTCGCCTCGACCATCCTGGCCGGCTCGGCGCGGGTCACCTGGGGCGGGGCGACCGCGGTGACGGAGGCGTCCCGTTCCACGGTGAGCCGCACGCTCCGGCGGCGTGGACTCACCGACACGGCGACGTCCAGATCACCGACATTTAGGACACCCGGAAAGTCGTTCACGGTCATCAGGATGCCAGGCTCAGATCCTGCGGATGTACTGCCGGTCGTTCTTGACCACGTCGAAGAGGTCGCTCGCCGGCTTCGGCAGCCGGTCGAACTCGCCGACGCTCGCGTCGTCCAGGACGTGGAAGATGCGCCGCCGGAAATCCTCCTGGTCGACCTGTTTCCCGCGCTCCAGAAGTCGGTGCGGTGGATGGTCTCGGCCGCGATCCGGTGCACGGCCCTGGCAGCGTCAGCTTCGCCACTGGCGACCTTTCTCGCGGGGGCCCAAAGGACTCAAAGCCCGGCCGGCCGGACACCCGAGGGGCGGGTTTCGCCGACCGACCGCCACCCTACAGCGATCAGCACCAGTTGACCACACCAATATTCCTGTGAATCGGAGTCACAATTCAATCGCTGTCGCAGAGCCTTCCCCAGCCTCGCTCTTCACGAGCCGTCCCGATGTCGCCCGCCATCCTTGATGCGCCGGTCCACCGAACGGCCCGCCGGTCGTGACCGGCCCGACGCCCCGATCAGGCGGCGAGCTCGCTGTTCAACCGGTCGCGGAACTCGCGGACCATGACGCTGTCACCGTACGGCTCAAGCCGATCCGCGAACCGCCGGAGGAGGTCGGTCGAACGGGCGGAGGTCAGCGCCTTCGTCATCGGGATGGCGGCCCTCGCGGAGTCGATGGCCTGCTCAAGCTCGCCCATGTCCAGGTACGCCTCGGCGGCATGCACCCGGTTGAGCTGAGCGGATCGAGGGAGTCGTTCGCTGAACGCGGTCACCACTGTTTCCGCACAAGCCGCCGCCCGCCGATGGTCACCGAGCAAACTCCAGCAACGACCCGCCTGGGCATCCAGCTCCACTGCCTCGAACCTGCCGACCCATGCTGGATCACGGTCGGTGGCTCCCCGGGCATAGGCGCGCTCGGCCTCGGCGAGCAGGTGCTCGACCTGCCGGGCACTGTGCCGATCACCGGTTTCGGCCGGGTTGGCTTCCACGGCCATCGCCCTGGCCTCCCCGGCCAGGACCAGCGCCATGACACGTGGGGGCGCCTCAGCGCGGCGGGCGGTGTCGGTGGCGGCCCGCGCCAGCCAGACCGCCCAGGTGCCCTGCTCCAGATGCGTTGCTTGCCGAGTCAACGTCGCCAGCACCCAGACACCGGTCAGCGGATCGTTGCCCGTCTTGGCCAGCCGGAGTGCCTGGCCGAAGTGCTGCTGAGCCTGGCCTTGGCGGTTCAGGTCGAAGGCCGTCCAGCCCGCCAGCCAGGTCATCCCGGCGGCGGCCGTCATCAGCTCCGCCCCCACCCGCTCGTCGTAGCGGCCCCGCAGCAGCGGCGCCACGGTGCCGTTGAGGTACTCCACCACCACCGGCCGCACCACCCCGGCCCCGAACCGCTGGTCCATCTGGACGAACGCCCGCTGCGCCTCGTCGATCCGGGCCACGTCGGCGAGCCCCACCGCGCGTCCCGCCCCCTCCTGCGCCGCCGAGGCGACGGGGGTGCCGTAGTTCCAGGAGGTCAGCCACTCGCCCAGCGCCGTGGGGATGAACGGCAGCGAGGCGAGCAGGTGGCGCCGTGACGGGTCCATCTCATACCTCCACAACAGTGCGGCCGCCTTGACGGTAGCCGCCGGGGAGGCGTCGCCGAAGTCCTTGACCGGCCACGATGGTGTCTCTCCGTAGCTCCAGCCCTCTATCCACCGCTCGACCTCCACCGCCGAGACCCCGAACAGGGCGGCGATCCTCGGCCGGTAGCAGGCCCGGACCCCCTGTTCGCCGCGCTCCCAGCGGGCCCAGGTCGTCGGGGTGACCCCGATCGCCTCGGCCGCCGTCTCCTGGCTCAGTCCCCGCTGCACCCGCGCCCGGACCAGCTCCGGCCGTCCTCCACCCCACCGCGGCTCGCCCACACCCACGCCTTCCTCGTAGTCGAATGACTACTCATTGTCACGAGTGAAGGCATTCGCTCACCGCCCCTCCCGGGAAACGACCAGGGATCGACCACCCCGGCCCGGCCGGGTTCCCTACGCGGGGAGGTCCCAGCTCGGCCCGCCGGGGTCGCCCAGCCCGACGTACCGGCGGTCCGAGGTGACCGTGAGCCCGAACGCCGGCTGGTGCGGGGATCCCGCGCCCTGCCAGGTCAGGACTGACCACATTCGGGGAGATCAGGCTAACCGGCCAGGAGCTTGCCAACCGCCTGATGGGAGACCCCGAGGAGCAGGCCGATGTCACGATGCGGAAGCCCCTGCTCGTGAAGGCGCCGCGCCGCCTGGCGTGAACGGCTGACCGCGTCGTCACGCAACCTGTCCGCCTCTCGCCGGAGTTCCCTGGTCCGTGCGACCTCCGTGGCGAGCTCGTCCCCCAGCACGGGGACCACCGTGATCCGCCAGGCGGTCGCGAGCGGGCTGTCCGCGTCGAGGTCGAAGCGGAGTGCCAGCAGGTCGCGTACCGTCTCCTCGACCTGGTCGAGCCTCCGCACCTGGGTGTGCGCGGGGCGCCGCAGCCCCGGCCCTTCGACCTTCAGCGCCCACCAGCCGCCGGACCGCTCGGCCGTGACCCTGGACTCGTTCACTTCCATCCTCCCCTTCGTCGTCGCGGTTCTCGTCTCGCGGAGCTCCGGCGAGCAGCGCCGGCCCCTTCCCGGGGAGGCCCTCGGCCGTCAACTCGCCGGTCCCACCATGACGTGGCATGGTGACCGCGTCTCCTCAGGCACGCCGCTTGGCATGGCCGCCATCATGTACGCCCGGCCTCCCGGAGGGCTTCCACGCGAGGAAACGACCAAGGAGCGACCACCCCGGCCGTGTCTTTCTCCAGGGCCCGCCGAACGAGCAGGCGACGGCGTTCACCCGTCCGGCCGCTCCGCGTTTCCTGCTGTCCACAGTCACCGACAGCGAACGGAGCGTGCCCATGCGGCCAGCCGGCGGCCTCCCCCAGGACGATCACCGCCCCGCCGACGACATGACCCCCCAGCCGGACCACGACCGGGAAACGGACGGCGTTCGCGCGCTGGTCAGGCCCCTCCGGCCCGGCTCGGCCGCGCGCCGTGCCCGCGCCGTCGTCCGCGAGACGCTCCGGCGGGCCGGCCTGGACGACGGCGATATCGCCGACGCGGAGCTCGTCGTGGCGGAGCTGGCCGCGAACGCCGAGAAGCACGCCCGTCCGCCGTACGAGCTGCGGATCTTCAGTCTGGACGGGGTGCCCACCTGGTGCGAGGTCGTCGACGGCGACCCCGACTTCCACGAGGTCCGGATCATCTTCGCCCTCCTCCGCTCGGTGGCGGAGATCGGCCTGCCCCTGCTCGCCGAGAACGGCCGCGGCCTGCTCCTGGTCCACCGGCTCTCGCGTGGCCACTGCCACGTCTGCCCCACCACGGTGTTCACCACCGGCGCCCCGGGCAAGGCCGTCACCTTCGCCCTGCCCACCCGCTCGGGCAGCCGCCCGACCTTCCCTCCCCTCCCCGACCTCCGCCCCGGCCTGGCCCGGCTCCGGCGGTGGAGCGCGTGCGATCCGCCGGCGGAACGGCGGGATCGGGGTATGGAGGGTTGAACGTGCCCGGTCACACCCGGCGCTCGATCTCGCCGATCGCCACCGCGTCTCGACCGTACGAACGAATGGCCCATGAAGCCCGATATCCACGATTGGAAACAGGAAACGAACCAATTGAGTTGTGAACTCTGGTCACAGGTGCTTCACTGATGGTCGTCGGTCGGCGATCCGACCGATCCTCCCCCACCCCATCAGGAGATCACTGTGTCCTCTTCCCCGGCACACGTAACGCTCCACGACGCCGTCAAGGCCCGGCTGGCCGGCTCCGGCCTCCCGGCCGAGGCCCGGGACCTGGTGCTCGCGGCGCTCGGCGAGCCGCCCCCGGCGGCGTCCGGCTCCCCCACCGGGATCTACCTCCGGGCGGTCACCGTCGCGGGCTTCCGCGGCATCGGCCGGCCGGCCCGGCTCCAACTGCCCCAGGGCAACGGGCTCGTCGTCGTCACCGGGCGCAACGGCTCGGGCAAGTCCAGCTTCGCCGAGGCCGTCGAGATGGCGCTGACCGGTCGGAACTCACGGTGGAACGCCAGGTCTCAGGTCTGGACGAGCAGCTTCCGCAACCTCCACAGCGGCACGCGTCCCGAGATCGAGGTGGAACTGCTCGTCTCCGGCGAGTCCGGGCCCACCGTGGTCCGCCGGGAGTGGACCGGCACCCGGGTGGAAGATTCCGCGGCGACCGTCCGGCGTCCCGGGCGGGAGCCCGCGCCGCTGGACACGCTGAACCTGGACCACGCACTGGCGGCCTACCGCCCCTTCCTGCCCTACGCGGAGCTGGGCAGCGCCCTGGACAAGCCGTCCGACCTGTACGACAAGGTCTCCGGGATCCTCGGGCTGGGCCCCCTCGCAGAGGCGTGCGCGGCGCTCCGCGACCAGAAGAACGCCCTCGGCAAGAAGGTGACGTCGTCCCGCCAGGCTCTCGCTCCCCTGCTCGGCGCGCTGGCCACCGTCGACGACCCCCGGGCCCGCGCCGCCCACGCCGAGCTGAGCGGACGCGACCCCGACCTCTCCGCGGTGGAGGCGCTCACCGTCGGCGACGGGGCGCAGGCGGAGCTGCGCGACCTGCGCCGGGTGGCGGAGATCACGGGCCCGGACGCGCAGGCCGTACGGGAGGCGGCGGAGCGGATGCGCGCGGCCTCGCACGCCCTGGAAGAGGTCCGGCGCGGCTCCGCGGAGGACGCCCGCGAGCGCGCCGAGCTGCTCGACCGGGCGCTCGCCCATCACCTGCGGCACCGGGACGACCCGGCCTGCCCGGTCTGCGAGACGCCGGACCGGCTCGACGACGCCTGGGCCGCACGCGCGCGGGCGGAGGTGACCCGGCTGCGACGGAAGGCCGCCGACGCCGACGCCGCCCGCGCCGAGGCACGGGCCGCTTGGGCGGCGGCGCGCCGGTTGATCGGCGACCCGCCCACCGGGCTGCCGGAACCGCTGGCGGCGTCGTGGCGGGAGTGGCTGGCCTGCCGGGAGAGCGCGGACGTCCGGCGGTTCACGGAGGCGGGCCTGCGTTTGGCGGAGGAGTGCCGGGTGAGCCGGGACGAGGCCGTCAAGCGCCTCGCCGACCAGGACGGCCGGTGGACCGAGCTCGCCGGGGCGGTGGCGGCGTGGTGCCGGGACGCCCGCGAGGCCGCGGCGGCCAGGGGCCGGCTGCCGTTGGTCAGGGCCGCCGACGCGTGGCTGCACGAGGTCCACGCCGACCTCCGGGCGGCCCGGATGGCCGCGCAGGGGCAGGACGCCCGGATGTACTGGGCGATCATGCGGCGGCAGAGCAACGTCAGCCTGGGAGAGATCCGGCTGGCGGGCACCCGGACCCAGCGCAAGGTCGAGCTCGACGTGACGGTGGACGAGGTGCCCGGGGCGGCGCTCGGCGTGATGAGCCAGGGAGAGCTGCACGCCCTGGCGCTCTCGCTGTTCCTGCCCCGGGCGCTGGCGGACGAGAGCCCTTTCCGGTTCCTGGTCATCGACGACCCGGTGCAGTCGATGGACCCGGGCAAGGTCGACGGCCTGGCCCAGGTCCTGGAGACGGTGGCGGAGTTCCGGCAGGTGGTGGTGTTCACCCACGACACCAGGCTGACGGAGGCGATCCGCCGCCTGCGCATCCGGGCGACGATCCTGGAGGTCACGCGCAGGGAACGCTCTGAGGTCGAGGTCAGGGTCTCCGACGATCCGGTGGAGCGGGCGCTGAAAGACGCCCGGTCCGTCGTCGGCGACCCCCGGCTTCCCGCGGGCGTGGCACCCGATGTCCTGCCCGGCCTGTGCCGGGTGGCGCTGGAGGGTGCCTTCGTCGAGGTCGCCCGGCGGCGGCTGCTGACCGCGGACGCCGACCACGACGCGGTCGAGCGGCGCATCGCCGAGGCGCGCAGGTCGTCGGAGATCGCCGCCGTGGCCCTCGGCGTCGAGCCCGGCGAGGTCGTCGGCTGGCTCAACCGCACCATCGGCCCGTGGGCCGGGAGCGTGTTCCACGCGTGCAACAGGGGTGCCCACGATCAGGGAGGCTTCGAGGCCGTCTTCCGCGGCACCGGGAAGGATCCCATCGAGTACGTGACCAAGCTGGTCCGGCGCCTGCGCGAGGTGAACTGAGATGACGACCTCCGCACGCCTGCTCGACGACGCCGACACGGTCCTGCGCACCGGTGGCCTGGGGCCGTGGCCGCGGATGACCGCGTTCCTGCTCCGCAAGGCCCTGGAGTCGTGCATGCGTGACTTCTGGCGCCGTATCCGGCCGGGTGTGGAGCGGTGCGGCATGCGGACGCAGGTGCTCTGCCTGACGGGCTACGCCGACGAGAGCACCGCCCGGCGCGCCGCCGGAGCGTGGGCCGCGCTCAGCACCGCCTGCCACTACCACGGCTACGAGCTCGATCCCACGGCCGACGAGCTGCGCGCCCTCCACGACGAGGTGCGCGTCCTCGCCGAACGTCTCGGCCCAGTTTCACCTACGCCCTGATCTGAAGGGCCGTGCGGGCGTGCCCGCCGGTCAGGGAAGGGTGAGCTCCGCAGAGAGCGGGCGGTCCGCGACGCTGCGGCCGGCCTCGACCAGGTAGCCGCCGGTGATCGTGCGCCAGCCGCCGTCCCAGATCTGGAAGGCGCGTTCGGGCAGTTCAACCGTGACGGTCGCGGCCCGGCCGGGTTCGGCGGTGACGGCCGCGAAACCGGCCAGCCGGCGCCGGGGCCGCCGCGGGTCGTCGCCCATCGGGGCGAGGTAGACCTGGACGATCTCACGGCCGGCGTGCTTCCCCGTGTTGCGCACGGTGATCGTCGCCTCGCATCCCCTGACGGACATCGACTCGTACGCCCATGTGGTGTATCCCAGCCCGTGCCCGAACGGGTAACGGGGCCGCGTCCCGGCGCGCTCCCAGGCGCGGTAGCCGACGAAGACGCCTTCGGCGTAGGCGAGTCTGCCGTCGACCGGGGTGGTGGAGAGGACCGGGCAGTCCTCGGCCCGCACCGGCCAGGTAGTGGGCAGCCGCCCGCCGCGGGCATCACGACGTCCAGCCCGCCCCGGGCGGCGGCCTCGGTGTCGCGGGCGGCGAACCAGTCGGAGACGACGACCCCGTCGAAGCCCCACTCGCCCTTCAGCACGCCGCGCTGCAACGCCGCGTGCTCGGTCATGGTCACGCCGTTGACCTGGTTGTACGCGGCCATGACGCCCCATACGCCGGCGGCCACGGCGATCTCGAAGGGGGCGAGGTAAAGCTCCCGCAGGGCGCGTTCGGAGACCCGGTTGTCGACGGTGAGGCGGTCGGTTTCGGCGTCGTTGGCGACGAAGTGCTTCACCACGGCGGCGACGCCGTGCTCCTGCACGCCCGTGACGTACTGCGCCGCGATCGCGCCGGTCAGCAGCGGGTCCTCGGAGTAGGCCTCGAAGTGCCGGCCGCCGAGCGGGCTGCGGTGCAGGTTGACGGTCGGCGCGAGCAGGACGTCCACACCCTTGCGGCGTGCCTCCTGGCCGAGCAGGCGGCCGGCGCGGCGGGCGAGGTGGGGGTCCCAGGTCGCGGCGAGCGCGGTCGGGCTGGGCAGGGTGATCGCCGGGTCGGCGGCGCCCCAGCTCGTCCCGCGTACGCCGACCGGCCCGTCGCTCATCACGATCGGCCGCAGGCCGATCTCCGGGACCGCGGGCAGCGACCACATGTCCCGCCCGGAGAGGATCGCGACCTTGGTCTCGAGGTCGAGCGCGGCCAGGGCGGCCTCGACGGCCGCCTCGCGGTCGGTGTGCATGGGGCTCACTCCTCGACGAGCTGCGGGACGGCGGGTGCCCGGCCGCGGGCGTTCCGCGCGGCCGGGGCGAAATCGGCTCGATCCTGGTCGCCGGTCACCGACGGCACCGCGCGATACCGGCAGGCGACCCTCGGGGGCAACAACATCTCCGCGGCGGGCCAGAGCACCTGGACCGACTACACCGTCCATGCCTCGGTCAAACCGCTGAGCTACGGCACCGGCCCGGCGTTGGGCATCAGCGCCCGCTACACCGACGCCGGCAACCGCTACGGGTTCAACTACTCCAACGGTGCCCTGCACATCATGAAAAGGGTCGGTGGAGTCGCCACCGTACTGGCCACCAAGCCGTACACGCTGAACGCCGGAACCACGTACACCTTCACCGCCACCCTCAACGGCGACGCCCTCGCGTTCGCGGTCGACGGCGTCCAGGAACTGACCGCCGTCGACGGCAGCCACACCGGCGGAAAGATCGCACTGGCCACCTACAACGCCACCGCCTCCTTCGACGACGTCCGGGTCACCGCCGGCTGGTGACACCGGCCTGGATTCCCCGCGTGGGGCGGCCGCACGACCCCTACGCGGATGGATCTAAGGTTTGCGTCCATGGAGCTAAGCGGAACAGTCACCCCCGACCGGCCCCTGCTCGTCCTCGCCGTCAGGCAGGAAGCGCAGTTCCTGGACGGAAGCCTGCCGGTGCTGCTGACGGGCATGGGCAAGGTCAACGCGGCGTCCTCGCTGGCGACCGTCCTCGGCCGGGGCCCCCTGCCCTCCTCCGTCGTCAACCTCGGCACGGCGGGGGCGCTGCGACCGGGCTGGTCGGGCACCCACGAGGTGGGCACCGTGCTCCAGCACGACCTGGACACGGAGATGCTGCGCGGCCTCACGGGCGAGACTTACGGAGCGCCGTTGACCCTGACCACCGGCGGCCCCGTCCTCGCCACCGGTGACGTCTTCGTCTCGGAGGAGGCCGCGCGGGACCGGCTCGCCGCCCGTGCGGATCTCGTCGACATGGAGGGGTACGCCCTGGCCTCCGTCGCGCGGCAGGCGGGGGTTCCCGTCCGCCTGGTCAAACACGTCAGCGACGACGCGGGCGAGGGTGCCGCCAGGAGCTGGCGCGAGTCCGTGGCGGACTGCGCCCGCGCGCTGGCCGACTGGACCGTCGCGAACCTGCTGCGCGAGAGCTGAGGCGCGACCCGCCCGGCAGGTGTGCGGGTGAGACGTTCGGTGCCGTCCCCGTGCGGGTGGCAGCCACAAAGCCAGGGCCGCCGTTGATCGGGAATGTCGCCCCGCCACCGCTCGGGCGTAGCGTGGCGTTCATGGCAAAGGTGCATCTCACCGGCGCGCAGGCCACGATGCTGGCCACGCTGTACGGCAGGGCGCTGGACGCGGAGTCGTCCCACCCGCTGCTCAACGACACGATGGCGCTGGACGCCGTCCGGAAGATCGACGCGGATTTCGGCGCGACCGGGCTGCACCGGAGCGATCGGATCACCGTCGCGCTCCGGGCCGGGCACCTGGACGCGTGGACCCGGGAGTTCCTCGCCACCCACCCGGAGGCGACCGTGCTGCACCTGGGCTGCGGCCTGGACAGCAGGGTCTACCGCGTCGATCCGGGTCCGGGTGTGCGCTGGTTCGACGTGGACTATCCCGACGTGATCGAACTCCGGCGGCGGCTGTACCCGCCGCGCGACGGCTACGAGACGATCGCCTCGTCCGTGACGGATCCCGCCTGGCTGACGCGGGTGCCCGCCGATCGGCCGGTGCTGGTGGTCGCCGAGGGCCTGACCATGTACCTCCGGGAGGACGAGGGCCGGGCGCTCGTCCGGCGGATCGTGGACCGCTTCCCCGCCGGGCAGTTCGTCTTCGACGCCTTCAGCCGGCGCGGCATCCGGATGCAGAGGATCAACAAGGTCGTCCAGGTCGCGGGCGCGACGCTCCACTGGGGGGTCGACGACGGCGCGGAGCTTGAGGCGATCGCGCCCGGGCTGCGGTGCGTGACGGCCCTGAGCGCCTTCTCCATCGAGGGCTACGAGAAGCTGGGGCTGGGCTACCGGGCGCTGGTCGGGGTGGCCAGGCTCCTGCCGGTGATGCGGAGGATGTCGGTCTTCTACCGGCTGGAGTTCTGAGGGTTCCGCCTGCCGGCGCCCGAGGAGCCTCTGCCCGCCGGAGCCCCGGCCGCCTCCGGCGGACAGGCCCCGCGTCGTCGCCTCGCGAGGAGCCGTTCCCGGGGCGGGCTCCTCCCAGGACGGGCTGTGGGATCTCAGGGGGAGCCGTGGAAGCGGCGGTGCAGGTCGCGTACCTGCTCCGCGAGCTCGGGGAACGGCCCCTCCACCACGGCGCCGGGGACGACCTCCCGGATCGGCAGGGTCCGCACGGGGGGCGCGGGGACGCCCAGCTCGGCCAGCCAGGCCGCCAGCTGCTCGGAGGAGCTCACATACACGATGCGGCCCAGGCCGACCCAGCCGTGCGCGGCGGCGCACATCGGGCAGTGCTCGCCCGAGGTGTAGACGGTCGCCGCCGCCCGCTCCTCGGGGGTCATGTTCGCCGCGGCCCAGCGCGCCAGCTCGAACTCGGGGTGGCGGGTCCGGTCGCCGGAGGCGACGCGGTTGTGGTCCTCGGCGAGGACGGTCCCGTCCGCGGCGACGAGCACGGAGCCGAACGGCTCGTCGCCCTCCTCCAGGGCCTCGGTCGCCAGCTCCACACAGCGGCGCAGGTGCCGCAGCTCGGCCTCGGTCGCCATGACAGCCTCCCCGGATCGATCTTCAACGCAATGCTAATGTCCGGGGTCCTCGGCGCCGATGCCCCGGGTCTTCGGTCCGTCACCTCCAGGGCCCGGGGCCGGCGGCCGCGGGTGGCAGGTGGCGATCCGGCGGGCGGCTCCGGGCTGTGACACAGGGCCGGCGACCGCGGACGACGGGACGGGGAATGCCGGAAATCACCTGGAATGAGGAGCAGGCGCCCCACCGGCTGTCGCCCCGCCGACCGCCGGCGTCCAGCAGCGGAAATCAGCATCAAAAGAATAGATATAGCGCTTTTTCGTGATCTTGTCGGTATCGTGCGGAGCTATGGAAGAGGCGGGCAAAGACGTCCTCGATGGGCGGTACCGGCTTGTCGAGCTGATCGGCACGGGCAGCCTGGGCCGGGTGTGGCGGGGCCACGACGCGGTGATGGAACGTGCCATCGCGGTCAAGGAGATCGTGTTCCCGGACCACCTGGACCCCGCCCGGGGCAAGGAACTGGGAGACCGGATAGCCCGGGAGGTTCAGGCGACGGCCTGGCTGAACCACCCCGGGATCGTCACCGTCTTTACGGTGATCACCACCGGACGGGCCCCGGCCATCGTGATGGAGCTCGTCGACGGCCCCTCCCTGGCCCGGGTGATCGGGCGGGAAGGACGGCTGGACACGGCCCGGGTCGCGCGGATCGGCCTGCAGGCGCTGGAGGCCCTGGCGCGGGCGCACGAGGCCGGGATCGTGCACCGCGACCTCAGACCGGCCAACGTGCTGCTGGCCGGCGAGCGGGTGGTGATCACCGATTTCGCGATCGCCGGCCTGGTCGGGGACGCCACCCGGGACGTCCCGGAGGCGCCGGCCGGTACGGCGTTCATGGCTCCTGAGCAGGCCCGCGGGCGGCCGGCCACCGCCGCGACCGACCTGTGGTCGCTGGGGGCCACCCTGTACACCGCGGTCGAGGGCCACCCCCCGGTACACCGCGTCCGACCTGGCGGAGTTGAGGGACATGCTCGGGCGCGGCCTCGCCATGCCCGCCGGTCCGCTGGCCCCGGTGCTGACCGGGCTGATGCGCGAGGACCCCGCCCAGCGCCTCACCGCCGGCGAGGCCGCCCGAGCCCTGCGCGACATCATCGACCAGCTGTCACCCGCTCGGCGTCCCACGCCGGGCGGGAACGCGGCCGCCGGCCTGAAGGCCGGGCTCCTCGCCGCCGCGGCCTCGCGGTCTGCGGCCCTGCTGCGTTCGGTGCCCCGCCGTATCCTGATCCTGGGCGGCCTCGGCGCCCTGGCCGCGATCGCCGTGCCGACCACGATCGCCTTCCTTCCCGACTCCGTCGCCCTCACCGGCCACTCCGGCGCCATCTTCTCGCTGGCGTTCAGCCCGAACGGGAAGACTCTGGCCAGCGGCAGCTTGGACAAGACACTACGCGTATGGGACGTGTCCTACGGATACACCGTCAAGATCCTCACCCACCTCAACGCCGAGATCTTCTCGCTGGCCTTCAGCCCGGACGGGCGAATCCTGGCCAGCTCGGCCCTGGACGACACAGTGCGGCTGTGGGAGACGGAGCACTGGGAGGATGCCGCCGCTCTCGTCGACCCTTTCGTACCCCCCTCGTCGGTGGCGTTCAGCCCGGACGGGCGCATCCTGGCCAGCGTCAGCTTCAAGGCCGAGAACGAAGCGTCGGACGCCCGCAACACCAAGGGCGAGATGGCGATACGGCTGTGGGATGTGGCCGGCGAGAAGACCACCGCGTTCCTCGTCGACCACGGGACCGGGAAACACGCGCTCTGGGAAGACGCGCTCTGGGATCACGCGCTCCGGACACTGGCGTTCAGCCCGGACGGGCACGTCCTCGCCAGCGGCGGCGAGGACGGAACAGTACGGCTGTGGGACATCACCCGCAGAACGACCACCGCCACCCTCACCGAGCACACCGGCCCCGTGCATTCGGTGACGTTCAGCCCGGACGGGCACACCCTCGCCAGCGCCGGCGAGGACGGAACGGTACGGCTGTGGGACATCGCCCGCAGGACGACCACCGCCACCCTCGCCGAGCACACCGAAGGAGCCGTCCGGTCGGTGGCGTTCAGCCCGGACGGGCACACCCTCGCCAGCGCCGGCGAGGACGGAACGGTACGGCTGTGGGACATCGCCCGCAGGACGACCACCGCCACCCTCACCGAGCACACCGACGCCGTCTACTCGGTGGCGTTCAGCCCGGACGGCGAAACCCTCGCCAGCGGCGGCGGAGACGGCACGATCCGGTTGTGGCGAATCGAGACCGCGTAGCGCGTGAGGGCACCCCGGGCGCCCTCACGCCGCCCGCAGCCCGGACGCCGCCTCCGGCCCCGTACCGTCGCGATGCCCGGGCCGTCGCCGGGCCGGCGACGGGTCCGGCGCGCCCCCTAACCGCGGCGCAGTCCCCGCAGGAAACGCCAGAGCGCGGAGATCGGGGCCTCCCCCGCGGCGGTGGGTGCCGGGGGCGCGCTCGGTTCGGGTTCCGCCGCGGGCCTGGCCTGCGTGTCGGCGGGCGGTGTGTAGGCCTGGACGACCTCGTACTGGACCGGCAGCGACCGCAGTGAACGCATGAGGGGAGACGGCCGCCACGGCAGCTGGTCGACCGGGAGGGCGAGCCGCATCCTGCCCAGCCGCTCGAACAGCCGGCTCACGGCGATGGCGGTGATGCGGGTGGCCAGCCGCTGGCCCAGACAGTGGTGCGGTCCCGCACCCCATGCCAGGTGGGCGCGGGTGCTCCGGAGGGCGTTGCGGTTCATCGCGCCGCCGAACAGCGGATCACCGTGGGCGGCGGCGACGGAGACCATGACCGGATCGCCGGCGGCGATGGTGAAGCGTCCCATCCGCACGTCGACCGTCGGGAAGCGGAAGGTGAGGTTGGCCATCGGCGGGTTGATCAGCGCGACGCGGTTCACCGTCTCCTCGATGATCCCCTGGGACAGGCTCGCCCGCACGTCGGGATTGGTGATCACCTCGACGATGGTGTTGCAGATCAGGGTCCCGGTGAAGTCGGCGACGAGTCCCGGCACCATCAGGATCTCGCGGGTCAGCTCGTCCAGAGTGAGGTCGGAGACGGCCGCCAGCATGTAGGACGGGATGTCGTCTCCGGGGTTGCTCATCTTGGCCATCGCCAGGTCGGTCATGGCGGCGAACAGCCGGTCCGACGCGGCGGCCGCGTCGGGGCCGGCGTCCAGCATCCGCCAGGCGTCCATCAGCACGTCGTCGCCCCGCGCGGACTCGAAGCCGAGGAGACGGTTGGCGACCATCAGCGGGAGCGGCCGCGCGTACTGCGCGGAGAGATCCGCCCAGCCGGCGCCGGAGCCGCCTTCCGCCATCACGCTGATGAGATCGTCGGCGTATTTCCTGACGGCGTTCTCCAGCATCTGGGCCTGCGGGTGCGTGCGCTCCTGGAACGGGGCGAGCGCCGCCGTCCACGCGTTGCGCAGCCGCCGCAGCGCCTCCCCGTCCCGGAACACCGAGCTGTCCACCTCGAAGGCGGGAAGCACCGGCCAGTCCGGAGGGATTCGGCCCTCCGTCTTCGCCCGCCAGTTGTCCAGGTGTTTGGTCCAGGCACCGCTCTTGTCCTGCAGGACCTGCAGCACCTCGCTGTATCCGAGAACCAGCCAGACCGGCACCCCGAGGAGGTCCACCGGCGCGACCGGCCCGTACCTGCTACGCAGGCGTTCGTAGACGAGGGCCGGGTCGGCGTCGTACTCCCTGGTGAGCAGCGGTTCTGCGGACATGGACGACAGCGCGTCGGGGGTGGGCGCGGTCCACGCGTCAGGCATCAAGGGGGTGCACTACCTCTCGTTCCAAGCCTCGCCAGAGCCGCGCGACCGCTTCTGCGGGGCGATCGTGTCCCGGCGTCGGCATGGGAGAAAAAGATGGCGGCTTTCCATCACCGCCAGGGACCGAAAAGGAGAAGTTTCGGACACGTTACCGCCGCGGTGCGGTGGGAGGCGGCGAGATCGCCCTACTGAACGAGATTCGGTTACCCATTATAGGGATCGCTCGCCTTCCGTTGCGAGTCCGAACCGGACGGCCGTCCGCACCGAGGCGCACCGGAGGCCCGCCCGGACGGCAGGCGAGTACAAGACCCGCCACCTGCGGGGCCGCGCGAACCCGGGAGCCGGGCGTCTTCCCGGCCGCTTCCCGACCACGCGGACCCGGGGCCGGACACCGCGCACGGCCGGACGTGGAGCACGACCGGGCCCGTACCCGCCCGCCTGCCTGCCGTTCGCCATGAGAACACCACCATGAATGCAATGTCGGAAAAGGGTAGGTATGCGCTGCTAAAGCACTGAAAAGTGCGTCAGGGATGAAGAGCAAGGCGGTCATCATGATCCCCAGTCGGTCGCCCGTGTCGCCGCGGGAGCAGCAGGAAGCCGATCCGCGCCGGTGGAAGGCGCTGACCGTCTGCCTGGTGGCCGGCTTCATGACGCTGCTGGACGTGAGCATCGTCAACGTGGCGCTGCCCTCGATCCGCGCCGGGCTGGACGCCCCGCAGAGCGACCTGCAATGGGTGGTGTCCGGGTACGCGCTCACCTTCGGGCTGGTGCTGGTGCCCGCCGGCCGGTTCGGCGACATGCACGGACGGCGCAACGCGTTCGTCTTCGGCGTCGCCCTGTTCACCCTGGCCAGCGCGGCCGCCGGGATCGCCGCGAACTCCACCTGGCTGGTCGTCGCGCGGCTCGTCCAGGGCGTGGCGGGCGGGGTGATCAACCCTCAGGTCAGTGGCCTGATCCAGCAGTTGTTCCGGGGCGCGGAACGGGGCCGGGCGTTCGGGATGCTGGGCGCCACCATCGGCGTCTCGACCGCGATCGGCCCGTTGCTCGGCGGGCTGCTCATCCACCTGGGCGGCGGGCACGACGGCTGGCGCCTCGTCTTCTACGTGAACGTGCCCATCGGGATCCTCGCCGTCGTTCTGGCGTACCGCTATATCGGGGGACGGGCGCCGCGGGGGCGGTCGCGGGCGAGCATGGACCCGGTGGGCGTGCTGCTGCTCGCCGCGGGCGTCGTGCTGGTGCTGCTGCCGCTCGTCGAGGGGCAGGAATGGCAGGGGCCGGGCCGGTGGCTGCTCGTGCCCGCCGGACTCGCCGTGATCGCCGTCTTCGCCGGCTGGGAGCGCCGGTACGGCCGGCGGCGCGAACCGGTCGTCGACCTGTCGCTGTTCCGCAGGCGCTCGTACGCCCTCGGTGCCCTGCTCGCCGCGCTCTACTTCGCGGGCTTCACCGCGATCTTCTTCGTCCTCACCCTGTACCTGCAGAACGGTCTGGGCTACTCGCCCCTGGAGGCGGGTCTGGCGACCACCCCGTTCGCGGCGGGATCGGCCGTGACCTCCATGCTGGGCGGCCGGATCGTCACCCGGCTCGGCCGCCCGCTGGTGGTGGCGGGGCTGCTGCTGGTGGCGGTCGCGCTGGCCGTCACGGTGCTCGCCGTGCGACTGGTCCCCGGGGAGCACGTGGCCTGGGCGACCGCGGTGCCGCTGCTCCTCGCGGGCCTGGGCAGCGGCCTGGTGATCTCCCCGAACCAGACGCTGACCCTGTCGGAGGTCCCGGTGGCCAGGGCGGGCAGCGCCGGCGGCGTGCTTCAGACGGGGCAGCGGATGGGCGCCGCCCTCGGCATCGCGGTGATCGGCGCGGTGTTCTTCGCCGGGGTCGCCTCCTCGCACGGCGACCACGCGGCCGCCTTCCGCCACGCGCTCCTGGTCACGATCGCCTTCGTGCTGGCCGCGCTGACCGTGGCCCTCGCCGACGTGACCGCCGCCCGCCGGGCCTCCCGTCGTACCGCCCGCCGGACCGGCACCCGCCGCTGACCCGAGGGCCGATCGCCCCGCCCGCCGGACCGTCCCGGCCGCCCGCCCGCACGCCGGGCCGCCGGACCGTCCACCGGCCGGTCGTCCGCGCGTCACCGGCGCGTGGACGACCGGCGCGGGCGCCTACGCCCGGGAGCCTACGCCCGGGAGCCGCTCAGCACGGTGAAGGTGATGCCCGCGCGCCGGAGGCGCTCGATGAGCGCGTCGCCCATCGCCACGGCCGTGGTGACCTGGCCCGAGACGTCGGGCAGGTCGTCGAGGGCCAGGCTGAGCGCCGACTCGCCGAGCATCGTGGCCGTCTCCCCGTAGCCCGGGTCGCCCCCGGCGACCTCGGTGACGACACGTTCCCCGCCGCCCACGCCGAGGAAGGTGACCTTGAACCAGCTCCTGGCCCGCTGTTCGACGCCGGGCCCCTCACCCGGCGCGAAGCGGCGCAGCAGCAGGGAGCGGGCCGGGGGGATCCGGGCGAGCACGGCGAGCGCGCCCGCGCCGGCGGCCAGCCCCAGCGCCGTCGGCAGATGCCTGACCGCCACATGGTGGCGGTAGGTGAAGTCGGGGCCGTAGCGCTCCAGGGCACGGGCCGAGCGGGCGACGACCTGGGGGTCGAGCGTGGGCAGCGGCAGGGCCCAGCCGCCGACGTAGCGGACCGACCCGGGCACCCCGCGCACCCTCCTGCCCTTGGGCCGCCCCTCGATGCCACGCCGGACCCGCGCGGCCTCGGCCGTCTGGCGGAACCGCGAGACGGCCAGGACGGCGGAGTGCACGGTGCCGCCGGAAGGGGCACCGGACCCCCGGACGAACCCGCTCACCTCCAGGGGCACCCCCTCGGGCAGGTGCTTGACGGTGAAGTAGGCCCCCAGGTCGTGCGGGACGGAGTCGAACCCGCAGGAGTGCACGAGCTTGGCCCCGGTCCGCCTCGCCCGGTCGTGGTACTTGACGAACATGCGGTCGACGAACTCCGGCTCGCCGGTGATGTCGGCGTAGTGCGTGCCGGCGTCGGCGCAGGCGGCCACGAGCGGCTCGCCGTGGGAGACGAAGGGACCCACGGTGGTCGCGACGACCCTGGCCTGCCGGGCGATTCCGGCCAGGGAGGCGGGGTCGGCGGCGTCGGCGTGGAGCAGCGGCAGGCCGGGCAGGCCGATCCGGTCCCTGACCGCCTCCAGCTTGGCGCGGTTGCGGCTGGCCAGGGCCCAGCGCAGGTCCGGGCCGGCGGCGCGCGCGAGATACTCCGCGGTCAGCCCGCCGGTGAAGCCGGTGGCCCCGAACAGCACGATGTCGTACGGACGGTCGTCACGGTTGTGAGGCATGGGCCGAGACTCCCCCCTCGCGGCGCCGTGCGCAAGCCGCCACGGCCGGGCACGGCGCAGCCGGGGCTCCCCGGCGGGGTGATGCGGGGTGATGCGGGGTGATTCCGATCACCCCGGCGGCGACGCCCACGGCCCGGGGCGGCACCCCGGCGTCGACGGCGGGAGCGGGAGTGTGAAGGGCCCCGCCCACGGGCGGGGACCGGGCCCGTCCCGCGTCGGTCGGACGCCCCACGGGGCTGACCAGCGATGCCGATCATCGGTGGCGGGCCCGCGGAAGCGATTGATTGGTAGGTTCTTGGGAGAAAGCACAAGTATGCGGGCATGGAGGATCGGCACCGTGGAGGTCGAGCAGACGGCACTGCCGGGGATAGGGCTCAGGCACGAGTTCACCACCCGGTCGGGCAGGCGGATAGGGGTCGTCTCACACCGCACGGGCCGGCGCGA
This sequence comes from Streptosporangium fragile, assembly GCF_039534445.1. Lineage (NCBI taxonomy): Bacteria > Bacillati > Actinomycetota > Actinomycetes > Streptosporangiales > Streptosporangiaceae > Streptosporangium > Streptosporangium fragile. The sequence goes on from NZ_BAAAVI010000022.1 coordinate 87,916, forward strand.
CCTGGTGATCTACGACCCGGACGATCCCGACCGCGCGTGCGAGACCGTCAAGCTGAACGACGAGGAGGCCGACGCGCTCGCCGAGCTCCTCGGCGCCCCGCGCATCGTCCAGCGCCTGAACGACCTGCACCGGGAGGTCGAGGGCCTGGTCAGCCTGCAGCTGCCGATCGCGCCCGGCACGCCCTACGCCGGGCGGCCGATGGGCGACGCGCGGGTCCGCACCCGCACCGGGGCCTCCATCGTCGCGGTGGTCCGCGACGGGCAGGTGTTCGCCAGCCCCGCCCCCGACTTCGTGCTCAACGCCGGTGACGTGGTGGTCGTGGTGGGCAGCCCGGAGAGCACCTCGGCGGTCACCGACATCCTGGCCCACGGGTAGGGCCGCGGGTGCACCACACGGCAATTCTGTTCCTGGAGTTCGGCGCGGTCCTTCTCGGCCTCGGCATCCTGGGCGCGCTCGCCCTCCGGGTCGGCATCTCCCCCATCCCCCTCTATCTCATCGCCGGGCTGGCGTTCGGCACCGGCGGCATCCTTCCCCTGGCCACCAGCGAGGAGTTCATCTCGGTCGGCGCCGAGCTGGGCGTCATCCTGCTGCTGCTCACCCTCGGCCTGGAGTACAACGCCGACGAACTCGTGACGAGCCTGAAGGGCAACGCCCGCGCGGGCGTCGTCGACCTGGTGCTCAACGCGGCGCCGGGCGCCGTCGCGGCGCTGCTGCTGGGCTGGGGTCCGGTCGCGGCCGTCGCCATGGCCGGGGTCACCTACGCGACCTCCTCCGGCATCACCGCCAAGGTCCTGTCCGACCTGGGGTGGATCGGCAACCGCGAGACCCCGGTGGTGCTGTCGCTGCTGGTCTTCGAGGACCTGACCATGGCGGTCTACCTGCCGATCCTGACGGCGGTGCTGGCCGGGGTGAGCTTCGCCGGTGGCGCGGTCACCGTGGCGATCGCGCTGGCCACGGTCAGCGTCGTGCTGCTGGTCGCGCTCCGCTACGGCAGGTTCATCGAGGCCTTCGTCTCCAGCCCCAACTCCGAGGTGCTGCTGCTGAAGGTCGTCGGGCTTGCGCTGCTGGTCGCCGGGGTGGCCCAGCAGCTGCAGGTCTCGGCCGCGGTCGGCGCCTTCCTGGTCGGCATCGCGCTCTCCGGCGAGCTGGCCGAGGACGCCCAGGCGCTGCTCACCCCGATCCGCGACCTGTTCGCCGCGGTGTTCTTCGTCTTCTTCGGTCTGCAGACCGACCCCGCCAAGATCGTTCCGGTGGCCGGGCTGGCCGCGCTGCTCGCCCTGGTCAGCATGATCACCAAACTGCTCACCGGTGCCTACGCCGCCCGCAGGGCGGGCATCGCCAAGGCCGGGCAGGCGCGGGCGGGAATCGCGCTCATCCCCCGCGGCGAGTTCAACATCGTGATCGCCGGGCTCGCGGTCGCCGCCGGCGCCCACCCGGACCTGGGCCCGCTGGCCGCCGCCTACGTGCTCATCCTCGCCGCGTTCGGTCCCCTGGCCGCGCGGCTCGTCCAGCCCTTCATCACCGCCATCGCCAAGCGCGCCTGACCCGCCGCCGGGCGGGTCACGACGCGGGGCCGCCCGGCACCGGCCGGGCGGCCGAGGCGGGCGACAGGGCCAGGTCCACCGCGTGCTCGACGTGGATCCTCGTGGAGTCGAAGACGGGGACCGGGCTGTCACCGGGGCCGACGAGCAGCGTGATCTCGGTGCAGCCGAGGATCACCGCCTGGGCGCCCCGGTCGGCCAGGTCGGAGATGATCCGCCGGTAGGTCCTGCGTGAGACGTCCTCGATCCGGTTCAGGGTGAGTTCCCGGTAGATGATGTCGTGGACCAGCGTCCGGTCGTCGGCCCCGGGGACGATCACCTCCACGCCGCGGGCGCGCATGCGTTCCCGGTAGAAGTCCATCTCCATGGTGTAGCGGGTGGCCAGCAGCCCCACGGTGGTGATCCCGGCGGCGACGATCCGGTCCGCCGTGGCGTCGATGATGTGGACGAACGGCACGCCGATCTCCGCCTCGACGACGTCGGCCACCCGGTGCATGGTGTTGGTGCACAGCAGCACCATGTCGGCGCCGGCCCGCTCCAGGGTGCGGGCCGCCTCCGCGAGCGCCCGGCCGGCCCCGGTCCAGTCACCGGCCCGTTGCATGGCCTCGATCTCGGCGAAGTCGACGGTCAGCAGGAGGCTCCGGGCGCAGTGGTGACCGCCGAGGCGGCGACGGGTCTCCTCGTTCAGCAGACGGTAGTACTCGGCGGAGGACTCCCAGCTCATCCCGCCGATGAGACCTATGGTTCGTGTCATGGGCACCAGCCTCACGCACGCCCCCGCCCATAGGTAGACGTGAACTTCTTCGCCCGGACCCAAGAAACGCTTATGGCTCGCGGAATACTGGGGGCGTGGACTCGCACCGCCTGCTCGTCTTCCGCCAGATCGCGCGCACCGGGTCGATCGCGGGTGCCGCCCGCGCGCTGGGCTGGACCCAGCCGGCCGTCAGCCAGCACCTGCGCCTCCTGGAGCGGCAGGCCGGGCTGCCGCTCGTGCTGCGGCGTCCCCGGGGGGTACGCCTGACCGAGGCCGGTCAGGCGCTGCTGCGGCACGCCGACGCCGTCGCGGCGCGCCTGCAGGCCGCCGCCGACGAGATGAGCGCGCTGGCCCAACTGGAAGGGGGCACCGTCAGGCTGGCCACCTTCCCCTCGGCCGGCGCCACCCTCGTCCCCGCGGCGATGAGCCTGCTGGCGACGCGTCACCCGGCGCTGGACGTGCGGCTGCTGCAGGCCGAGCCGCCCGAGGCGCTGGAACTGGTCGTGGCCGGCGAGGCGGACCTCGCCGTCACCTTCGCCCACGCCGGGCAGCGCCCCGCCGAACCCTCCGGGCTGGTGAGCGTCCCGGTCGGGACGGACCCGGTGCGCCTGGTCCTGCCCCGTGGGCACGCCGGGGCGCGGGCCGGCGACGTGGACCTGCGGAGCCTGGCCGCCGAGAGGTGGATCGCCGGCTGCGCGCGGTGCACCGCGTACCTGGAGGAGGTCTGCGGGACCGCGGGGTTCGCGCCGGACGTCCGGCACGGCAGCGACGACTACGTGGTCGTCCAGTCGCTGATCGCCCACGGGCTCGGCGTCGGCCTGCTGCCCCGGCTCGCGCTCGACGCCTTCCGCGACCCCCGCGTCGCGGTCCGCGACGTGCCCGGCCTGCGGCCCAGGACGATCCAGGTGACCCACCACCGCGAGGCGGCCCGGACACCGGCGGTGCGCGCCGCCGTACGCGCCGTCCTGGACGCCGCCGCGGACCGCTCCGCCGGGCGGCGGGATCCCGGTCAGGGCCGCGCGGCGGACTCCGCCCACTCGGCCGCGAGCAGTTCGTAGGAGCGGACGCGGTCGGCGTGGTCGTGGGTGATGGTGGTGACGAGCAGTTCGTCGGCGCCGGTGACGTCGCGCAGGACGCGCAGCCTCTCCGCGACGGTCCGCGGGGAGCCGACGAACTGGGTGACCAGCCGGTCGGCGACCAGGGCGCGGTCCTCCTCGGTCCACTCGTGGGCGGCGGCCTCCTCCGGCGTCGGGAACGGCATCGCGCCGGCCCCGGAGCGGATGCTGCGCACCCAGAGCCCGTACGGGGAGGCGCGCCGACGGGCGGTCTCGTCGTCCTCGGCCACGACCACGTCGGCGGAGACGATCAGGCGGGGCTCGGCCAGGGCGCCGGAGGGCTTGAACGCCGCCCGGTAGGCCTCCGCCGCCTCCAGCACGTTGGACGGGCTCACGTGGTAGTTCGCCGCGAACGGCAGCCCGCGCTCCCCCGCCACCTGGGCGCTCTGCCCGCCGCTGCTGCCCAGGATCCACAGCTCCACGTCCGCGCCCTCCCCCGGTGTCGCGTGCGCGGCCAGCCCCTCCGGTGACCGGTAGGTGCCGGCGAGCAGCGCCGCGATGTCGTCGACCTGGTCGGCGAAGTCGGGGCTCTCCGCGCCGGGCTGCTGCAGCAGCGCGCCGTACAGCGCGAAGAGCGGCGAGGAGGCGATCGAGGCGAAGGAGAACTCCTCCGGGATGAGCAGCCCGTCGACGATCCGGGCGGGCCTGGGCGGCGGCGGGGCCTTCCTGGCCGACTCCGCGAGCTCGGCCCTGCGCTGGCCGGACCGGCCGAGGCCGAGGTCGATGCGGCCCGGGTACAGCGCGTCGATGAGGCCGAACTGCTCGACCACGGACAGCGCGGTCTGGTGGCCGACCTGCACGGCGCCCGAACCGACCCTGATCGTGCTGGTCGCGGCGGCCACCAGGGCGATGAGCACGGCGGGCGCCGCGCCGGCGACGCCGGGCGCCAGGTGGTGCTCGGCCAGCCAGTAGCGGTGGTAGCCGAACTCCTCGGCCCGCCTGGCCAGGTCCAGGGTGTTGCGCAGCGCGTCGCCCGCGGTGCCGCCGGAGGGGATGGGAGACAGGTCGAGGATCGACAGGGGGGTGGTCATGACTGCCTTTCATGCCGCGTGCCCTCGGCACGTGGGTCCTCGGGGCGCGGGCCGTCACCGCGCGCCCCCTCACGGTGCGAACCCGCACGGCGCGGGTCCCGCGCCGGGTTCTCGTCCGGGTTCTCGTACCGGGGGAACGGCCTGCTGGGGATCTCCCGGCGCAGCACGGGGGCGATGTCGCTCTGGAGGAGTTCCAGGGAGGCCCGGTGCTGCCCGTCGGTCAGACCGTCCGCGTCGGCCTGCACGTGCATGACCTCGTGCCCGAGCCGCTCGTGGTACCGGTGGACCTTGTCGATGATCTGCTGCGGGCTGCCGACCAGGATCGAGCCGCGCTCGATCGCGTCCTCCAGGGTGGGGAAGACCGGCTTCACCCCCGCCTTCTCGAACAGCGCCAGCCGGGCGTCGAAGATCGGGCGGTAGGTCTCGACCGCGTCCTGGGAGTTCTTCGCCGCGTAGAACCCGGCGCTGCCCGCGCCGACCAGGGCGCCGGCGGGGTCGTGGCCGTAGTGCTCCCAGCGCTCACGGTAGTGGCGGACGAGCTCGGCGTACGGCTCGACCGGGTTGGTGACGTTGGCGGAGAAGAGCGGGTCCCCGTACCGCGCGGCGAGGTCCACCGACTCCTTGCTCGTGGCGCTGCCGTGCCAGATCCGGACCGGCCCCCGCAGCGGGCGCGGCAGGACCTCGGCGTCGGTGAGGGGCGGCCGGAACCGGCCGGACCAGGTGACCCTGTCCTCCCGCCACAGGCGGCGGAACAGCTCGTAGCCCTCCCGGTTGCGATCCCACTGGTCCTCGGCGGTGACGTGGAAGAGCTGCGCCTGGGCGGCGCCGTTCCCCTTGCCGATGATCAGCTCCAGCCGGCCGCCGGAGAGGTGGTCGAGGGTGGAGTAGTCCTCGAAGGCCCGGACCGGGTCGAGCAGGCTCAGCGTGGTGACCGCGGTGAACAGCCTGATCGTGGAGGTTCGCGCGGCGATGTGGCTCAGCACGACCGGCGGGGAGGAGGAGATGAACGGGCGCTCGTGCCGCTCGCCGACGCCGAACCCGTCGAAGCCGATCTCCTCGGCCAGGATCGCGTTCTCGACGACCTCGCGCAGCCGGGCGCCGGTCGGCTTCAGCTCGCCGGTGATCGGATGGGGACCGTGGACGATCAGGGTGATGGCCAGGAACCTCATCGGGGGCTCTCCAGGCCCAGGTGGCCGCGGAGCGTGGTCGTCTCGTACTCGGCGCGCAGGACGCCGCGCTCCTGCAGCAGCGGGACGACCTTGTCCACGAACTCGTCCAGGCCGGTGGGGGTGAGGTGCGGCACCAGGATGAAGCCGTCCGCGGCGTCGCTCTGCACGAACTCGTTGATCTCCGCCGCGACCCGCGAGGGCGAGCCGATGAAGGACTGCCTGCCGGTCACCTCGATGGCGAGCTCGCGGATGCTGAGCCGCTTGGCCTCGGCCAGGGCCCGCCACTCGGCCGCCGTCGCCGACGGATCCCTGGTCAGCCGGGTGCGGCCCTTGGCGATCGAGTCCTCGGAGACGTCCGGATCGATCTCCGGCAGCGGGCCGTCGGGGTCGTACGCCGACAGGTCACGGTTCCAGACCTGTTCCAGCAGCAGGATCGCGGTCTGCGGGCTGACCTGCTGGCGGCGGATGTGGTCGGCGCGCTCCTGGGCCTCGGCGTCGGTGTCGCCGAGCGCGAACGTGGCCCCGGGCAGGATCTTCAGCGAGCCGGGCGAGCGGCCGTTCGCGACGAGCCTGGACGTGATGTCGCGGTAGAAGGCCTGCCCCTCCCGGAGCCGGCTGTGCCGGGAGAAGATGGCGTCTGCGGTGCCCGCGGCGAACGCCCGGCCCTGGTCGGAGTCGCCGGCCTGGATGGTCACCGGGTGGCGCTGCGGGCTGCGCGGCACGGTGAAGTGACCGGCGATGTCGAAGTGGGTGCCCCGGTGGGCGAACTCCCCGGCGCGCGGCGCGGCGAAGGTGCCGGTGGCGGGGTCGGCGACGAGGTCGTCCTCGGCCCAGGAGTCCCACAGCTCGCGGACGGTCCGCACGAACTCCTCGGCGCGCCCGTAGCGCCGGGAGTGGTCCAGGAAGCCGCCGCGCCGGAAGTTCTCCCCGGTGAACGCGTCGGAGGAGGTGACGACGTTCCACGCGGCCCGGCCACCGGACAGGTGGTCGAGGGTGGCGAGCTTGCGGGCGATCTCGTACGGCTCGTTGAAGGTGGCGTTGATCGTCGCGGCCAGCCCGAGGTGGTCGGTGACGGCGGCGAGGCCGGACAGGACGGTGAGGGAGTCGGGGCGGCCGACCACGTCCAGGTCGTGGATCTTCCCGCGCTGCTCGCGCAGGCGCTGCCCGTCGGCGAGGAAGAAGAAGTCGAACCTGCCGCGCTCGGCGGTCCGCGCCAGGTGGACGAAGGAGGAGAAGTCGATCTGGCTGCCCGAGGCGGGATCGCTCCAGACCGTGTGGTTGTTGACGCCCGGGAAGTGGGCGGCGAGGATGACCTGCTTCATCGGCTGCTCCCTGCGTAGCGGCTGGCGGGCCGGGACAGTCCGAGGTGGCCCCGGAGCGTGGTCGCCGTGTACTCGCGGCGGAAGGCGTCGCGCGCCTGCAGTTCCGGCACCAGCCCCCGGGTGATCGCGACCAGGTCGGCCGGGAGCACGCCGGGGCGGAGCCGGAAGCCTTCCAGGCCGAGCCCGCGCCAGCGCAGCAGCTTCCCGGCGAGCTCGCCGGGGGTGCCGGTGAAGATCACGGCGTCCGGGGCGTAGGCGGCCCCGTCGATCTCGTCGAGCCGCGCCTTCCGCCCGCGCGCCTCCTCGCCGGTCTCGCCGAGGAAGACGACGAGGTCGGCGAAGATCTTCAGCGGGCCGGCCTCGGGGGCGCGCGCCTCGGCCGCGATCTCGCGGACCTGCCGCGCGACGGCCTCGGCCTGGTCGTCGTCGTGCGGGGTGACGTACGCGATGTCGGCGCCGCGTGCGGCGAGCTCGTACGGCACCCGGGAGTGGGCCAGCGCGGTGACCGGCGGCTGTCCCTGGGGCGGGCGGGGCACGATGGAGGGGCCCCGGACGCTGAAGTGCTTCCCCTCGAAGTCGATGTAGTGGAGTTTGCCGCGGTCGACGAAGCGGCCGGTGGCCACGTCGCGGATGATCGCGTCGTCCTCCCAGCTGTCCCAGAGGCGGCGCACGGCCTCGATGGCGTCGCCTGCCTCGCCGAACAGGTCCTGGACGTGGGGGTTGTCGTCGAGGGCGGCGGCGACCTCGGGCGAGAGCTCGGGGACCTCCCGGCGGCCGAAGTGGCCGGCCTCGGTGCGGCGGCCGGAGACCTGGGGGCGCCAGCCGGCCCGGCCGGTGCTGACGTAGTCGAGGGTGGCGATGGAGGCGGCGACGTGGAAGGGCTCGGTGTGGGTCGTCGTGGCCGTGGGCACCAGCCCGATCCGGCTGGTCAGCGGGGCGATCCTGGAGGCGGTCAGGACCGCGTCGAACCGCCCGCGGACCTGGTCGGTGCGGCCGTCGTGGCCGTCCAGTCTCGTGGTCTGCAGGGCGAAGGAGTCCTCGATGGTGACGAAGTCGAGCAGGCCGCGCTCGGCCTCGGCCGCGAGGCCGGCCCAGTAGGCGGCGGTGAACAGGTCTTTCGGGGAGGCGGCGGGGTCGCGCCAGGCCGCGGGATGCCATCCGGCGCCGTCGAGCGCGACGGCGAGGTGGAGAGGAACAGCCGACATGGACCGACGATACGTTAAAACCCAAAATTTCTACATGTTTAGTTGGTTATTCTGGTCGGCGACCGGCCGGACGGCCGGTCCGCCCGTCGTCGATCCATCCGTCGCCGATCCGGTCCGCCGCCGGTCCGGCGCCGCGGCGGCCGGCCGGCCCGGGGCACCGATACCCGCCTGACTCCCTGCCGGAAGCGCCGAGATCTGATACCCATGTGTCTCGTGACGCGTTTGCTGACAGTCCTCGGGACGGTCCTCTCCCTGCTGGCGGTGCCCGCGCCGGCCTCCGCCGCCGCCCCGGCCGGGCCGCGCGTCCCGGCCGGGGTAACCGCCGGGTACGTGGTCTTCGACCGCCAGACGGGGAAGGTCACCGCGCATCACGACGCGCGCCGGAGGTTCCGCTCGGCGTCCGTGGTGAAGATCCTCATCGCGATCGACCACCTGGAGTCGCACCGCGCCGTCCCCGAGAGCGACCTCGCGCTGCTCAAGGTCATGCTGCGGGTCAGCGACGACGACGCGGCGACCTCCTTCTGGAACCGGGGCGGCCAGGGCAGGATCATCCAGCGGATGGCGCGCAGGCTGCAGCTGACCGACACCGCTCCCCCACCCGCCGACAAGCCGGGCTTCTGGGGCTACACCTCGCTCAGCGCGCTGGACGTCGTCAAGACCTACCGCTACCTGCTCGACCGCGCCGAGCCCCGGGTCGCCACCCTCGTCCTGGGTCACCTGCGCAAGGCCGGGCAGTGCGGCTCCGACGGCTTCGACCAGTACTTCGGCATCCCCCGCGCGGTGCGCGGGCCGTGGGCGGTCAAGCAGGGCTGGTCCGGCTACGGCTCCACACCTCCGGTCCGCTGCCGTCCGGCGGCCTCCCCGGCCGCGGCGGCGCCCGATCCCCGGGGGACGGCGGCCTCCTCCCCCGGCGCGGCCCCCGCCACGGGAGCCGGGAAAGCCGCGGCGGCCGCGGGAGCCGTGGGAGCCGCGCGGCCGGACGGCTCCGAGGCCGCCGCGGCCGGCGGCCGGACCACGTCCCCCACCGCCGCAGGCGCCGCGCCCGTGTCGGCCGGGGCGGGGCCGGTGCCCGACCTGGGACGTCCGGTGCTGCACACCACCGGGCTCGTCGGCCCCGGGGAGCGCCGGATCATGGTCCTGCTGACCGCGTACCCCGCCGGGACGAGCTGGCAGCGCTCCACCGCGCAGATGACGAGGCTGGCCCGGGAGGTCTATCTCAGCGGGACCTCCTGATCGGCGCCTCACCGAAGTGGGCCGCGGCGACCCTCCCGGGCACGACCATCCGCCAGGCGTCCTCCATGAGCTCGCGCATCTCGTCCGCGCCGATCGCGCCGAGCCACACCCGCACCCAGTTGTAACGCTCGTCTGAGGGGCGGGGCAGATGGAACCTCTCCGGCTCGGACGCGACCAGAGCGGCCCGCTCCTCCTTCGGGAAGGCGAAACCCATCGAGGTCTCGTCCGGCGAGATCGCGACGTAGACGATCCTGCCGACGCGGAACGTCACCCGGTCCCTGACGATCCGCTCCTCGGTTCGGGGCAGCGTCACGGCGACGCGGCGCACGTCGTCCGCCGTGACCATCAGGAGGCCTCGTCGAGGGAGGCGATGACGCGGCGCAGGACGCGCTGCAGGTCGAGGGCCTCCTCGACGCCGAGACCGGCCGCCGTGAAGATCCGGGCGGGGACGTCGCACGCCCGCTGCCGCATCGTGAGCCCTTCGGGCGTCAGGTACACCAGCACCGAGCGCTCGTCGGCGGCGCTGCGCTCGCGGCGCACCAGGCCGGCCGCCTCCAGCCTCTTCAGCAGCGGCGACAGGGTGCCCGAGTCGAGCCTGAGCGCGGCGCCGAGCTCCTTGACCGTCACCGGCGCGCGCTCCCACAGGACCGTCATCACCAGATACTGCGGGTAGGTCAGGCCCAGCTCGGCCAGCACCCTGCGGTAGACGGCGTCCAGGGCCCGCGACGCGGCGTGCACGTCGAAGCAGACCAGCCGATCCAGCGTCATCTCCATGCCCGGGAGTATACGCTCTTGACCTTACACAACTAAGTTGTGCACAATTCAGTTGCTTGCAATCGAAATGGGAGAGCCATGAGCACGATCTACACGGCCATCGCCACCGCGTCCGGTCGCGAGGGGCGGGCCGTCACCTCCGACAACCGCCTCGACGTGACGCTCGCCCCGCCGAAGGAGCTCGGCGGCTCCGGTGAGGGCACCAACCCCGAGCAGCTCTTCGCGGCCGGCTACGCCGCCTGCTTCGCCAGCGCGCTCCAGCTGGCCGGCAAGCGTGCCAAGGCCGACGTCTCGGACGCCTCGGTGACCGCGGAGGTGGGCCTGGCCTCGAAGGACGGCGCCTTCGGCCTGGAGGTGACGCTGCGCGTCGAGCTGCCGGACGAGCTGCACGGCGAGAGCGGCACCGCCATCGTGGAGGCGGCCCACCAGATCTGCCCCTACTCCAACGCCACCCGCGGGAACATCCCGGTCAACCTGGTGATCGAGTAGTCCCCGCGCCGGGCCCGGCGGAGACGCGCCGAGCCCGGCGTCCCGGGGTTCGCGCGGAGGGCGCGAGCTCGGGGACGGCCGCCGGGCCGCGCCCCGCCCCGGACGTTCACACGGGGCGCCGCGGCTCCCCGCTCCCCGCTCCCCGCGTAGGAAAGGCGTCAACGTTCGTCTGCCGGGCGTAGGAAACCCGTCAAGAACCGAAATATGTCGCAATTCCGGGTGTTTCCTGGCCATTGAGCCGCCGGTTCGGGCGGTTCATCCCATACCCGGAACCCGGAGGAGCAGGGATGGCCGACGTCGTCTTCGTCGCCCTGACGATCGCAGTGTTCGCGCTCTCAGGACTCGCCGTGAAGGCGGTGGAGCGGCTGTGAGCGCCGTCAACGCCGCCGGCCTGGCGGTGGCCGCCGGCCTGGTGATCCTCATGGTCGCCGCCCTGCTGTTCCCGGAGCGTTTCCGATGACCTCCACGGCGGCCGGGATCGTATTCATCGCGTCCCTCGTCCTGGCCGTGGCCGCCTGCTACCGGCCGCTGGGCGACTACATGTACCGGGCCTACACCGGTACCCGGCACCTGGCCGTGGAGCGGATCGCCTACCGGCTGATCGGGGTCGACGCCGACGGCGAGCAACGGTGGGGCACCTACGCGCGCAGCGTGCTCGCCTTCTCCGCGGCCTCGGTCCTGACGCTGTACGGCCTGCAGCGCCTGCAGAACCACCTGCCGTTGAGCCTGGGCATGGAACCGGTCGAGCCGGCGCCGGCCTGGAACACCGCGGTCAGCTTCGTCACCAACACCAACTGGCAGGCGTACTCGGGCGAGTCCACGATGGGCCACCTGGTGCAGACCGGCGGCCTGGCCGTGCAGAACTTCGTCTCCGCGGCGACCGGCATGGCGGTGGCGATCGCCCTGGTACGTGGTCTCGCCCGCGGGCAGAGCGGCACGCTGGGCAACTTCTGGGTCGATCTCGTCCGCGGCACGGTCCGTATCCTGCTGCCGATCGCGTTCGTCGCGGCCCTGGTGCTGGTCGCCGGGGGCGTGATCCAGACGTTCGCCGGCCACTCGGCGTGGACCACGCTGACCGGCGGTGAGCAGACCTTCACCCCGGCGGCCGCGGCGTCCCAGGAGGCCATCAAGGACCTGGGGACCAACGGCGGCGGCGTCTTCAACGTCAACTCGGCCCACCCGTTCGAGAACCCGGCCGCGTGGACCAACTGGTTCGAGATCTTCCTGCTGCTGGTCGTCGCCTTCTCCCTGCCCCGCGCCTTCGGCCGCATGGTGGGCGACAACCGGCAGGGGTTCGCGATCGTCGCGGTGATGGCGGGCGTCTTCGTCCTCAGCGTGGCGCTGACCAACTGGGCCGAGCTCAGCGCCGGCGGCACCGTCCCGCAGGCGATCGGCGCCTCGATGGAGGGCCGCGAGACCCGCTTCGGCGTGTCCAACTCCGCGATGTTCGCCTCCGCCACCACGCTCACCAGCACCGGCTCGGTGAACTCCTTCCACGACTCCTACACCGCGCTGGGCGGCGGCATGCTGATCTTCAACATGCTGCTCGGCGAGGTGGCGCCCGGCGGTGCGGGCGCCGGCCTGTACGGCATGCTCGTCCTCGCGGTGATCACCGTGTTCGTGGCCGGGCTGATGGTCGGCCGCACCCCGGAGTACCTGGGCAAGAAGATCGGTGCCCGGGAGATCAAGCTGGCCTCGCTGTACTTCCTCGTCACCCCGGTCCTCGTGCTCGTGGGCACGGCCGTCGCCATGGCCACCGAGACCGGCCGGTCGGCCATGCTGAACTCCGGGCCGCACGGCTTCTCCGAGATCCTGTACGCCTACACCTCGGCGTCGAACAACAACGGCTCGGCGTTCGCCGGGGCCGGTGTGAACACCCCGTTCCACAACACCACGCTCGGCCTGTGCATGGCCTTCGGCCGGTTTCTGCCGATCGTCCTGGTGCTGGCCCTGGCCGGCTCGCTGGCCCGGCAGGCGCCGGTGCCCGCCTCGGCGGGCACGCTGCCCACACACCGGCCGCAGTTCGTCGGCATGGTCGCCGGCGTGGCGGTGGTCCTCGTCGCGCTGACCTTCCTCCCCGCCCTGGCGCTGGGGCCCCTCGCGGAAGGAATCCGTTAGACATGTCCCCCCAGACACTTCACGCACCGGGCCGGGGCCCCGTCCCCCGGGAGAGGAACGGGAAATCAGGTGGCGGGCTGCTCGATCCCGGGCAGATGGTCGGATCGTTGCCGGAGGCGCTGCGCAAGCTGAATCCGGCGCACATGTGGCGCAACCCGGTGATGTTCCTGGTGGAGATCGGCGCGGTGTTCACCACCGTGCTCGCCGTCCTCGATCCGTCGTTCTTCGCCGGGGCCATCGTGCTCTGGCTCTGGCTGACCGTGATCTTCGCGAACCTGGCCGAGGCCGTCGCCGAGGGCCGCGGCAAGGCCCAGGCCGCCACGCTGCGCGCCGCCAAGCGCGACACCACGGCCCACCGGCTCACCGGTCCCGGTGATCCCACCCGGTGGGAGGTCGTCGGCGCCGCCGAACTCCGGCCGGGAGACCTCGTCGTCGTCGCCGCCGGGGAGATCATCCCCGGCGACGGTGACGTGGTCGAGGGCATCGCCAGCGTGGACGAGTCGGCCATCACCGGCGAATCCGCCCCGGTGATCCGCGAGTCCGGTGGCGACCGGTCCGCGGTGACCGGCGGTACCAGGGTGCTGTCGGACCGGATCATCGTGCGGATCACCCAGCGGCCCGGGGAGAGTTTCGTCGACCGGATGATCGCCCTGGTCGAGGGCGCGAACCGGCAGAAGACCCCCAACGAGATCGCGCTGAACATCCTGCTGGCCGCGCTGACGATCGTCTTCCTGGTCGCGACCGTGACCATGCAGCCGATGGCGATCTACGCCAAGGCCACCAACCCCGGCATCCCCGACTCCGTCGCCCTGGATGCCGACGGCGTCACCGGCGTCGTCCTGGTCTCCCTGATCGTCTGCCTTGTCCCCACCACGATCGGCGCGCTGCTGTCGGCGATCGGTATCGCCGGCATGGACCGCCTGGTCCAGCGCAACGTGCTGGCGATGAGCGGCCGCGCGGTCGAGGCGGCGGGTGACGTCAGCACCCTGCTGCTGGACAAGACCGGCACCATCACCCTGGGCAACCGGCAGGCCTCGGAGTTCGTCCCGGTGGCGGGCGTCACCGAGGCGGAGCTCGCCGAGGCGGCGCAGCTGTCCAGCCTCGCCGACGAGACCCCCGAGGGCCGCTCGATCGTGGTCCACGCCAAGACGGCGTACGGCCTCCGCGAGCGCCCGCCGGGTGAACTGGCGCACGCGGCGTGGGTACCGTTCACCGCGCAGACCCGCATGTCGGGCGTGGACATCGCGCCGGACCCGGGCGCGTCCGACACCGCGCCGGACCCGGGCGCGTCCGACACCGCGCCGGACCCGGGCGCGTCCGACACCG
>NZ_BAAAVI010000022.1:102092-129680 GCF_039534445.1 Streptosporangium fragile
GCGCCGGACCCGGGCGCATCCGGCGGGGACGGCCGCCAGATCCGCAAGGGCGCCGCCACGGCCGTCATGAAATGGGTGCGCGACAACGGCGGCCACCCCACCGACGAGGTCGGCCACCTGGTCGACGGCATCTCCGCCAGCGGCGGCACACCCCTGGTGGTCGCCGAGAAGGGCCGCGTGCTGGGCGTCGTCCACCTCAAGGACGTGGTCAAGCAGGGCATGCGCGAGCGCTTCGACGAGATGCGCCGGATGGGCATCCGCACCGTCATGATCACCGGTGACAACCCGTTGACCGCCAGGGCCATCGCCGACGAGGCGGGCGTGGACGACTTCCTGGCCGAGGCCACCCCCGAGGACAAGCTCGCCCTGATCAAGCGGGAGCAGGAGGGCGGGCGCCTGGTCGCCATGACCGGCGACGGCACCAACGACGCGCCCGCGCTCGCCCAGGCCGACGTCGGGGTGGCGATGAACACCGGCACCTCGGCCGCCAAGGAGGCCGGCAACATGGTCGACCTCGACTCCAATCCGACCAAGCTCATCGAGATCGTGGAGATCGGCAAGCAACTGCTCATCACCCGTGGCGCGCTGACCACCTTCTCCATCGCCAACGACATCGCCAAGTACTTCGCGATCGTTCCGGCGATGTTCGCCGCGGTCTACCCGGGCCTGGACACGCTCAACGTCATGCGCCTGGCCAGCCCTCAGTCGGCGATCCTGTCCGCGGTCGTCTTCAACGCCCTGGTGATCATCGCCTTGGTCCCGCTGGCGCTCAGGGGGGTGCGCTACCGCCCGAACAGCGCCTCGGCGCTGCTCTCCCGCAACCTCTACGTCTACGGCCTGGGTGGTGTCGTCGCGCCCTTCATCGGCATCAAGCTCATCGATCTACTGATCCAGTTCCTTCCGGGGATGTCCTAGATGAACCACCTGCCCAGCTGGCTACGACAGCACATCGCCGCCGTCCGCGCGGTCCTCGCCCTGACGTTGCTCACCGGGGTGATCTACCCGCTCGCCGTCACCGGGGTGGCCCAGACCCTGTTCAGCGGCAAGGCCGGCGGCTCCCTCGTCCGGAAGGACGGCAAGACCGTGGGCAGCGCCCTCATCGGCCAGTCCTTCACCGACGCCGACGGCAACCCGGTCAGGAAGTACTTCCAGAGCCGCCCGTCGGCTGCCGGTGACGGCTACGACACATTGTCCACCTCCGCGAGCAACCTGGGGCCGGAGGACGTCGTGGACACCCTGCCGGTGCCCGGTGCCGCGGACGAGGGCAGGAAGTCGCTGCTCACCCTGGTCTGCGCCCGCTCCAAGGCGGTCGGCGAACTGGAAGGTGTCTCCGGTGCCCGGCCGTACTGCACGCCGGACGGCGTCGGCGCGGTGCTGAAGATCTTCCCTGCCGCCGGTACGCCGGCCAGGGCGGTCAGCGTCAACCAGTCCTGCCCCGCCACCCCTTTCGTCACCGTCTACCGGGGCGTCAAGGTCGAGTGCGGCAGACCCGGCGCGGACTACTCGGCCGGCCGGACCGTCCCGATCCGGGGCGACGCGAAGGCCGTGGTGCCCGCCGACGCGGTCACCGCCGGCGGCTCCGGCCTGGACCCGCACGTCTCGGTCGCCTACGCCGAGCTCCAGGCGCCCCGCGTGGCCAGGGAGCGTGGCCTTGCCCCGGCCGCGGTCAAGGCGCTGATCGCGCGGCACACCACCGGTCGTAGCCTGGGCTTCATGGGGGAGCCGGCCGTCAACGTACTGGAACTCAACCTGGCGCTCGACGGGGAGCGGTGATCGACGTGCCACGCGGGAAGCTGCGCATCTACCTGGGTGCGGCCCCCGGCGTCGGCAAGACCTTCGCGATGCTCGGCGAGGGGCGCCGGGCCCTGGAGCGCGGCCGGGACGTGGTCGTGGGCTTCGTCGAGACCCACGGCCGCGCCCGCACCGCCGAGCTGCTGGAGGGCATGGAGATCGTCCCCCGCAGGACCCTGGTCCACCGGGGTACCGCCTTCACCGAGCTCGATGCCGACGCGGTCATCGCCCGCCGGCCCCGGACCACGCTGATCGACGAGCTGGCGCACACCAACGTGCCCGGCTCGAAGAACGCCAAGCGCTGGCAGGACGTCGAGGAGATCCTCGACGCGGGCATCGACGTCGTCTCGACCGTCAACATCCAGCACCTGGAGTCGGTCAACGACGTCATCCGGCAGATCACCGGCGTCCCACAGCGGGAGACCGTGCCGGACGAGGTGGTCCGCCGCGCCGACCAGGTGGAGCTGGTCGACATGTCGCCCGAGGCGCTGCGCCGGAGGATGGCCCACGGCAACGTCTACCCGCCGGAGAGGGTCGACGCGGCGCTGTCGAACTACTTCCGGGTCGGCAACCTGACCGCGCTGCGCGAGCTGGCGCTGTGGTGGGTCGCCGGCAAGGTCGACGAGCAGCTGGAGCGCTACCGGGCCGAGCACGGCATCGCCGGCACCTGGGAGGCGCGCGAGCGCGTGGTGGTGGCGCTGACCGGCGGCCCGGAGGGCGACACCCTGCTGCGGCGGGCCGCCCGCGTCGCGGCCCGGACCAAGGGCGCCGACCTGCTGGCGGTGCACGTCACCAGGGCCGACGGCCTCACCGGGGCGGACCCGGCCCACCTGACCCGCCAGCGGGTGCTGGTCGAGAGCATGGGCGGCACCTACCACCAGGTCGTCGGCGACGACGTCCCGCGGGCGCTGCTCGACTTCGCCCGCGGCGTCAACGCCACCCAGCTGGTGCTCGGCGCGTCCCGGCGCGGCCGGTTCGCCCAGCTGTTCTCCCCCGGCGTGGGCATCGAGACCACGGCCCTGTCCGGCTCCATCGACGTCCACCTGGTCACCCACGAGAAAGCCGGAAAGGGCCGCCGCCCCCCGCGGTCGCGGGCCGCGCTCACCCGGCGCCGCCGCCTGACCGGATGGGCCCTGGCCGTGCCGGGACTGGCCGCCCTCACCGCGGCGCTGTACGGCGTGCGCACCACGCTGACCCTGCCCAGCGAGATCCTGCTCCTTCTCGCCTGGGTGGTCGGCGTCGCCCTCGTCGGCGGCATGTGGCCCGCGGTCACCGCGGCGGTCGGTGGTTTCCTTCTGCTCAACTTCTTCTTCACCCATCCCTACCGCACCCTGTTCATCTCCGATCCCCAGGTGCTGCTCGCGCTCGTCGTCTTCGTCCTGGTCGCGGTCGCGGTCAGCGCGATCGTCGACCTGGCGGCCCGCCGGGCCAGGGAGGCCGCCCGTGCCGGCGCGGACGCGGAGCTGCTGTCCACGCTGGCCGGCCACGTGCTCCGTGGTGAGGCGGCGGTGCCGTCCCTGCTCGCCCGCATGCGCGAGGCCTTCGCCCTGAGCTCGGCCACCCTGCTGGAGCGGCGTCCCGGGATCGCGCCGAGCCCCGGTGACCAGTCCGAGCCCGAGGCCTGGCGTATCGTCGCCACGGCGGGCGGGGCGCCGTGTGCCTGCCCGGCCTCGGCCGACGTCGATGTCACGATCGACGACCGTCTGACGCTCGCCGCGCGGGGACGGCTGCTCGACGCGAGCGACCGGCGGGTGCTGGAGGCGTTCGCCGCCGAGATCGCCGTGGCGCTGCGGCAGGAACGCCTGTACGAGCAGGCCGAGCGGGCCAAGCCGCTGGCCGAGGCCGACAGGATGCGCACCGCGCTGCTCACCGCGGTCAGCCACGACCTGCGCACTCCGCTCGCCTCCGCCAAGGCCGCCGTCGAGAGCCTGCGCACCACCGAGGTCCAGTGGTCGCCCGAGGACCGGGAGGAGCTGCTGGCCACCGCCGACGAGTCGCTGACCAAGCTGGACCGGCTGGTCGCCAACCTCCTGGACATGAGCCGCCTGCAGGCGGGCGTCCTCGGCCTCAGCACGCACCCGGTGGCGCTGGAGGAGATCGTGCCACGTGCGATCGACGATCTGGGCCCGCTGCGTGACCGCGTCGAGAGCGACGTCCCCGTCGAGCTGCCCGAGATCGTCGCCGATCCGGCGCTGCTGGAGCGGATCCTGGTCAACCTGATGGCCAACGCCGTCCGCTACAGCCCTCCGGGTGAGAAGGTCCTGGTCACCGCGAGCCGTCACCGCGAGCGCGTCGAGATCCGGGTCGTCGACCGCGGCCCGGGGATCCCGGTGGCCGACCACGAGCGCGTCTTCCTGCCCTTCCAGCGGCTGGGCGATCGCGACAACCACACCGGGGTCGGCCTCGGTCTGGCGCTGTCACGCGGGCTGGCCGAGACCATGGGAGGCACCCTCGTTCCCGACGAGACGCCCGGCGGCGGCCTCACCATGATCCTCGCTTTTCCCATCGGCGCAGGCGCGCAGGCCGTACCGGCAGAGGAGCACATATGACACGCATCCTCGTCGTCGACGACGAACCCCAGCTTATCCGCGCGTTGCGGATCAACCTGGTCGCCCGGCACTACGAGGTGGCGGTCGCCGCCGACGGGAGCTCGGCGCTCCGGCAGGCCGCCGACTGGCACCCCGACCTGGTCGTCCTCGACCTGGGCCTGCCCGACATCGACGGGGTGGACGTCATTCACGGCCTGCGCGGCTGGACCGGCGTCCCGATCATCGTGCTGTCCGGCCGGGCCGGCAGCGCCGACAAGGTCGACGCCCTGGACGCGGGCGCCGACGACTACGTCACCAAACCCTTCGGCATCGACGAGTTGCTCGCCCGCATCCGCGCCGTCACCCGACGCACCGCGCCCCCGGAGGCCGAGCCCGCCCGGGTCGAGATCGGCGACCTCGTGATCGACCTCGCCGGCAAGACCGTGTCCGACGGGACGCGGCTGACCCCCACCGAGTGGCACCTGCTGGAGATCCTGCTGCGCAACCCCGGCAAACTCATCACCCAGCGGTATCTGCTGGCCAAGGTCTGGGGCGACGGCTACCTCAAGGAGACCCACTACCTGCGCCAGTACATGGTCCAGCTCCGCAGGAAGCTGGAGCCCGACCCCGCCCACCCGGTCCATCTGCTCACCGAACCGGGCATGGGCTACCGGTTCCAGCCGCAGGCGGAGACCCCCGGCCGATGACCTCGGCGTCCGCCCCCGCTCCGGGGCGCCGCGCTCCGGTCGGAGTCACGGCGAGCGCCTTCTCTCCCGCCCCGCAGAACCGCGCGGTGTCCGGCTCGCCGCCCCGTCCGGGCGGCGCCTCCGCCCCTCGCCCTCCGCGGAGCGGACCGGGCCGGGGACCACGCGCTCAGGGCAGGGGCCGGCGGCCGGCGAAGCCGAGCTCGTCGCGGTGGTACCACGCCAGGTCGCGGTCGCCCTCCAGCCAGCACAGCCGCACCGGCACTCCGCCGAGCGTCGAGGGGAAGTCGAGCAGCAGGGGCGCGACGCCCTTGACCTCGATGCCCTGCCCCTCGAACCAGCCGAGGATCTCGTCCAGCCTGGCCTCGTACGCCTTCACCTCGGGCAGTCCGCCGGCCTCCGACGTCCCGCCGGTGCGCAGCTCGTGGGCGAGCTCGGCCAGCTCGCCGCGCATCCGCACGAAGGCGTCGGCCCGCTCCAGCAGCTCGGGCATGAGCGCCCGCGCCTCCTCGACGGTGAAGGTCCTGTCCACCCCTGCACGGTAGCGCCTCCCGGTCCGGCCCGTCTCACGGTCCCGGCGCGCTCCGCCGGTGACGGCCCCACGCGAACGGGCCGACGAGGAGGAAGAGGGTCTTCCCGCCGTCACTCCGGCGGGGCGGTGGACCGGCGGACGATCAGTTCGATGGGGCCGTCCAGGACCTCCTCGACGCTCTCATCGGGTTTGAGGCTTCCGAGCAGGGCCACTCCCCTCCTGCCGAGCTCCTCGAGGGGCATCCGGACCGTGGTGAGGGGCGGGGCCAGGTAGCTGGCGAGGTCGAGGTCGTGCACGGCGACCATGGAGACCTGGCGGGGGATCTCCAGCCCGGCCGCCCGGACCGCCTCCATCGCGCCGATGGCGGAGGCGACGTTGGCGACGAAGACCGCGGTGGGGGGTTCGGGGGCGGCGAGCAGGGCGGCCATGGCGGCGGCGCCGCCCGCGGGGGTGTAGCCGGCCGCGACGACCGGGCCCGCGGGCAGGCCCGCGTCGCGCATCGCCGCGGAGTATCCCGCCGAACGGCGCAGCGCCGTGTCGGCGCCGACGGGCCCGGCGAGGTGGGCGATGCGGCGGTGGCCGAGCCCCACCAGGTGCTCGACGGCGAGCCTGGCCGCCCGTTCGTCGTCGAGGATCACGTAGCGCTTGGCCGCGGGGCTCCTGCGGTTGAGCAGGATCCACGGCACGGTGGCCCGGCCGAGCTGCTCGATCAGCCCGGCCTCGTCCTCGGCCCCGGCCAGCAGGAGGCCGTCGATGCGCCCCTGTCCCAGCAGGTCCATGTAGCCGCCGAGACCGGCCCCGGTGGCGCTGCCGGTGACGAGCACGTAGCCCAGCGCCGCGGCGGCGGCCTCGGCCCCCTTGATGATCTCCGCGTAGACGGGGTTGGCGAAGTCGGGGATGAACAGGCCGAACATGTGGGCGCGGGCGGTGCGCAGGCTGCGCGCCGCCACGTTGGGCCGGTATCCGAGGGCGGCGACCGCGGCGAGGACGCGTTCCCTGGTCTCGGGCCGGATGTTCAGGGAGGGGTCGTTGTTGACGACGCGTGACACCACGGCCCGGTCGACCTTGGCCACCGCCGCGACGTGGGCCAGGGTGACGCGGACGGGCTTGCCCCCGCTCCCCGCCCCGGACCCGCCGCCGGGTTTGCCCCCGCTCCCACCGCCGGACCCGCCCCCGCCGCCGGGTTTCACCCCGCCGCCGACCACCTGCCGCGTCATCCCGCCTCCAGCCGCGAGCTCTCCCCGGTCTCCATGGAACGGTAGAGAGCGTGGAGCAGGGCGAGGGTGCCGAGGTTGTCGGCACCGGACGTCTCCGGCTCGCCGCCCTCGGCGACCGCCGCGAGCAGGGACCCCATGGGGCCGGCGACCGCGTCGGGCAGCCAGCGGGTGGTCACCGGGTACGGCAGCCAGCCGTCGGTCGGCAGGGTGCGGCTGTTGACCTGGAGCGTGTCGGGGCGGCCGTGCGGGTAGTCGTACAGCAGGCCGAGGGTGCCCTTGACGGCTCCCTCCGTCCCGTCGATGCGGAAGGCGGCCTCGTAGTCGCCGGTGCGGTTCTCGTGCGTCACGTGGACCAGCGCCCGCACGTCTCCCGGGTAGACCAGGGTGCTCATGGTGCGGGTCTCGCCCTTGGGGAGCTGGCCCGGGGTGCGGCTGCCGGTGCAGAAGACGGTCACCGGGTCGCCGAGGATCGACCGGATCGCGTCCAGGTAGTGGATCGAGTGGTAGACGATCTCCAGCCGGTCGGTGGAGACCAGCCAGTCCCAGGCGCTCCAGTCGGTGGCGATGTTCACGGTGAACGTCATCGCCGTCGGCTCGCCGATCCAGCCCGCCCGGACCATGGCGCGCGCGGCGGCGATGCCCTCGTCGAAGCGGAGCTGCTGGTTGACGGCGACCTTCAGCCCGCGGGCGGCGGCCAGGTCGACGAGCTCGCGCCCGGTCGCGACGTCGGGGGCGAAGGGCTTCTGGCAGAGCACGTGCTTGCCGGTCTCCAGGGCGGCCCGCGCGATGCCGGGCTGCGCCCGCGGCGCGACGGCGATGTCGACCACGGCGACCCGGTCGTCGGCGAGCAGCTCGTCGAGGGAGCCGTAGACCTTCCCGGCGCCGTGCCGGGCGGCCACCTCGCGTGCCCGCCCCTCGTCGAGGTCGTACAGTCCGGCGACCTCCAGCCCGGCGGCGCGGTAGGCGGGCAGGTGCGCGACGTCGACGATGGCGCCCGCCCCGACCACCGCGATCGGGAGCCGGTGCTCCGCGGGGATGGTCAGGTCGGCGGCGGCCGCGATGGGAGCGAGCAGGTCGAGCATGGGTCAGACCTCGATCCCGTAGAAGCGGGCGGCGGTGCCGCCGAGGACGGCGGCCCGGTCGGCCTCGGTGAGGCCCGCGAGCAGCGCGCCGGTCTCCTTCCACACCTTGGCGTAGTCTCCCGCGAGGATCGCCACCGGCCAGTCGCTGCCGAACATCAGCCGGTCGGGGCCGAAGACCTCCAGCGCGTGGTCGACGTACGGGCGCAGGTCGTCGGCGGTCCAGGTGACGGGGTCGGCGGCGGTGTTGAGGCCGGAGACCTTGGCGTGGACGTTGGGGTGCTCGGCGGCGCGGGCGATCAGCGACGCCCACGGCTCCCAGCCCTTGTCCTTGATCGGGGGCTTGGCCAGGTGGTCGATGACCAGTCGCAGGCCGGGCACGCGCTCGGCGAGGACGGGCACGTGCTCCAGGTGCCGGGGCAGCACCGCGACCACGTCGAAGGGCAGCCCCGCCTCGGCGAGCAGGCCCAGGCCCTCGATCACCGAATCCTGGATCACCCAGTCGGGGTCGGGGTCGTCGTGGATGAGGTGCCTGACCCCGGCGAACCGGGGGTGCCGGCGGTAGCGCTCCAGGGCTTCGGCCGCCTCGTCGGGCCGGTTCAGCGGCACCCAGCCGACCACGGCGGCGATGAAGTCGTGGGCGTCGGCCTGCGCCAGCATCGCGTCGGTGTCGGCGTAGGAGTCGGCGGCCTGGACCAGCACGGTCCGCTCGACTCCGGCCGCGGCGAGCTGCGGGAGGAGCTCCTCCGGCTCGAAGGTGCGGTGGATCGGCCCCGCCGCCGGCGTCAGCCAGGGGTAGGAACCCGTCTCGAGGTTCCAGAAGTGCTGGTGGGCATCGATGACGGCCATCCGCGCCTCCCTTGTCGATCAATCGTTTGAGCGTGCACAAACTAGGGCGCCCCCGCGGGGGTGTCAACGCCGCCCGGCCCCGGTGGAGCGGGGCCGGGCGGGTCAGCGGGACGGCGGCTGGACGAGCTCCAGGGTGATCTCGTCGGGGTCGAGGAAGTAGCAGGCGAACCCGCCCGCGTTCACCCCCGCGGTGATCTCGTTGGGCGGTGAGACGAAGCGCACCCCGGCGGCCGAGAGCCGCGCGTGCTCGGCGCGTGCGTCCTCGACGGTGAGCGCCATGTGGGCGGCGCCCGGCAGGTGCCGGGCGGGGTCGCGGGCCGCGCCGCGCGGGCTGACGTACTCGACGAGCTCCAGGTCGTGGGTGGAGACCCCGCGCGGCTGGCCGGGTACGGCGAGCTGCGCGATGCGCAGGACGGCGTCGGGGTAGCCGACGAGCCTGCGGGTGTAGTCGTTGTCCTGGTCCTGCCGGTGCACGAGCGTGAAGCCGAGCAGGTCCCGGTAGAAGGCGACGGACCTGTCGAGGTCGGCGACGGTGAAGGAGAAGTGCCAGACGCCTCTCATCGCAGTGCTCCCTGTCGTTGGGTCTTCGCCGGTTCCGGGGCCGTCCGCTCCGGCTGGGCCTGTGACTCCCGTACCCTGCGGACCTGCCGTTGCCGGCCGGCGATGGTGTAGATGGCGGCGGCCACGATGACGACGGTGCCGACGATCACGCCCTGGTAGTTGGCGCCCAGGTTGAGCACGTTGAACCCGTTGTCCAGGGTGAACAGGATCAGCGCGCCGACGACGGACTTCAGCACGCTGCCGAGGCCGCCGAAGAGGGAGGTGCCGCCGAGGATGGCGGCGGCGAGCACGGTGAGCTCGGTGCCCTGCAGGCCGGTCGGGTTGATGGCGAGCAGCTTGGCGGCGAACAGCACGCCGACGAAGCCGGAGCCGAGGCCGTTGAGCACGAACGCGCCGATCTTGTAGCGGTCGACGTTGATGCCGGACAGCCGGGCGGCCTCCGCGTTGCTGCCGACCGCGTACAGGCGGCGGCCGATCACGGTGTAGCGCAGCACGGCCCAGGTGATCGTGACGATCGCCAGCAGGTAGTAGGTGGGCTTGCTCAGCCGCAGCTCGAAGCCGAGCACGGGGCTGAGCGCGACCAGGACCACGCCGGCCGCCGCGACGACGGCGCCGCGTACCGGGCTGCCGCCCGAGCGGCGGGCCAGCAGGGCGAGCACGCCGCCGACGATCAGGGCGACCACGCCGGCGACCGCCAGGATGTGCGGGATCGTCCAGTAGCCCGCCTGCAGCGCGATCAGCGCCTGCTGGGCCTCGGGGTCCTTGGCGGTGATCGTGCGGCCGTCGGTGACGATGAGCACCAGGCCGCGCACGGCCGTCATGGTTCCCAGTGTGACGATGAACGCGTTGATGCCGACCCGCTGGACGATCACGCCGTTGACCACGCCGCACACCAGTCCGGCGCCCAGTGCGATCGCCATGGCCAGGGGCAGCCCGAGCGCGCTGACCAGGCTGAGGACGGTGGCGGCCGAGAAGGCCGCGACGGAGGCGACGGACAGGTCGAAGTTCCCGCTGATCAGCACCACCGTGGTGAACACGGCGAGGATGGCCACCAGCGACGACTGGTCGAGGATGTTGGTGATGTTGGTCGCGGACAGGTAGCTCGGCCGGCCCAGCTGGGCCGAGAGCAGCGTCAGCACGGCGACGATCAGCACCAGGGCGTAGACCACGCCCGCGTTGCCGGGCCGCAGCGCGGCGGTCAGCCGCGAGCGCCGCCCGGCCGGGGCGCCCGCGGGGGCCCCGGGGGCCGGGGCACCGGTGGTCGGGGTCTCAGGCGGCACCCTGCGCACCTCCTTCGCCGAATCCGTTGGCCAGCATCAGCAGTTCCTCCTCGGATGTCTCGTGCGCCGGTCGCTCCGCGACGATCCGGCCCTCGCGGACGACGAACACGCGGGTCGCCACCGCGAGGATCTCCTCGAACTCGCTGCTCACCACGAGCACGGCGCCGCCCTGGGCGGCGAACCTGCGGACGAGTTCGAGGATGTCGGCCTTGGCCCCGACGTCGACCCCGGCCGTGGGCTCGTCGAGCATGAAGACCCGGGTCCCGCCGTGCAGCCACTTGCCGAAGACGACCTTCTGCGCGTTGCCACCGGACAGCTCGGTGACCATGGCCTCGGGGCCGGGGCAGACGATGCCGAGGTCGTCGATGACCCGCTCGGCGCGCTCGGTCTCGGCCCGCTCCCTGGGCAGGGCCCGGCCGGAGGCCAGGGACGGCAGGTCGGGCAGGGAGATGTTCTTCCAGATGGGGAAGGTGCCGACGATGCCCTGGGCGTTGCGGTCCTCGGGGACCAGGGCCATGCCGGCGGCGACCGCGGCGCGGGGGGTGCGCCGCACCGCCGCGCCGTCGACCAGCACCTCGCCGCGGGCGCGGGCGTCGGCGCCGTAGACCGCGTGCAGGATCTCCGAGCGCCCGGAGCCGAGCAGGCCGGCGAAGCCGACGACCTCTCCGGCGCGCACCTCGAAGGAGACGTCCCGCACGCCCGCCGGGGAGCAGAGGTCCCGCACGGTGAGCAGCACCGGGCCGGTGGCCTCGGCCGGCGGGGCCGCCCGGCGCTCCACGGCGAGCAGGTCCCGGCCGACGATCGCCTGGATGAGGCGGTCCTCGTCGTAGGAGGCGGTCTCGCCCTCCTCGACGACCGTGCCGTCACGCAGGACGGTCACCCGGTCGGTGAGGGCGAGCACCTCGTCGAGGAAGTGCGAGACGTACAGGAACGCGGTGCCCTGCGCGCTGAGCCGCTTGACCACGTCGAAGACGACCCGGCGCTCCCCCTCGGCGAGGGAGGCGGTCGGCTCGTCCATCACGACGAGTTCGGCGCCGGTGGCGAGGGCCTGGAGGATGGCGACCATCTGCCGCTCGCCGATCGCCAGGTCCATCACCTCGGCGTCGGGGTCGATGTGGTAGTTGACGCGTTCCAGCAGCCGGGCGAACTCCGTGCGGCGGGCGCGTGGCAGCCGCCACGGGCCCCGGGAGCCGAGGAAGACGTTCTCCAGCACGGTGAGGGTCGGCGCGAGCGGCACGTGCTGCATGATCGTCGCCACCCCCGCGTCCCGGGCGGCCCCGGGGGTGCGCCAGACGACCTGCTCGCCCTTCCACCGCACGGTCCCGGCCGTCGGCGCGTGCGCCCCCGCGATGACCTTGATCATCGTGGACTTCCCGGCGCCGTTGGCGCCCACCAGGCCGTGGACGCTGCCGGGCAGCACGTTCAGCCGCGCGCCCCGGAGGGCGACGGTGCCGTTGGGGAACGACTTGCCGACGCCTTCCAGGGAGAGCAGCGGGGTGGTCACCATTGCGGGGTGCACTCGGCGACGTTGTCCTTCGTGATCGGCGGGGTGTCGTAGGTCACGAAGGCGGCGTCCTGCTTCTGCTCGCCGGTCAGGTGCTTGTAGAGGGTGGTGAGGGCCAGCTTGCCGAGGTCCTCGGGCTTGTAGCAGACGGTGCCCGCCACGTCTCCCGCCTGGACGGCGTCGACCCCGAGCTTGCTGCCGCCGATGCCGACGATCTGGGCCTTGGAGCCGGCGGCCTTGACCGCCTTGGCGCAGCCGACGGCCATGTCGTCGGACTGGGCGTAGAAGAGCTGGACGTCCGGGTTGGAGGCCAGCATGTTCTGGCACGCCGACTGGGCCTTGTCCTGCACCCAGTCGCCGGGCTGCCTGGCCACGACCTCGAACTTCGCGCCCTTGGCCTCGGCCGAGACGGGGAACTCCTGCCAGCGGTTGACGACCTCGGCGAAGCCGGCCGCGCCCTCCACGATGGCGATCTTCCCGCCGCCGGGCAGGACCTGGGCGGCGATCTCCCCGGCCTTGCCGCCGGCGGCGTACTCGTCCTGGGTGACCAGGGCGACCAGCCCGGGGTAGACGTCCTTGAGCTGACGGGTCTTGGGGTCGCCGACCTGGGAGGCCACCGCGACGGTGGGGATGCCCGCGGCCTTGAGCTTGTCGGCGAGGCCCTGCGCGACACCGGAGTCGACCGGCAGCATCAGCACGCCGTCCGGCTGCTGGGCCATCAGGTCCTGGATGTCGTTGCTCTGCTTGTCGGCCTTGCCCTGCGCGTCCAGCTCGACGATCTTGACGCCGAGCTTGGCGGCCTCGTCCTTGATGCCCTTGCCGATCGCGGCGGGGAAGGGGAAGCTCAACCCGAGGTTGGAGACACCGATCGTGTACTCCTTCTTGCCGCCCTCCTGCGCGGCGCCATCGGTGCCGGAGGAGCCGCCACAGGCGGTCGCGCCGACTGCGAGGGCAGCCACCGCGAGGATTGCCTTCTTCATTGTTTCTCCTGGTGGTACATGGTCAAACGATTGACTAAAGAGTGGTGATCCATACGCTGCCCGGCCGCGGTGCCGCTAGCGCGCGCCGCGGACGAGCGTTCGCACCTCCCCCGCGATGCGATGGGCGTCCGGGATGAGCGCCTGCGCCAGGACCGGCGCGGCGGGCATCCGGACGTCGGGCGCGCCAACGCGGATCGGCGGCGCCTGCAGCGGCACCCCCGCGCCGGCCACCCGGGCGACGACCTCGGCGCCGAAGCCGCCGGTGACGTTGGCCTCGTGGACCACCGCGAGCCGGCCCGTGCGGCGGACGCTCTCCACGACCGCACCGGTGTCGAACGGGTTGAGCCAGGGCGTCTCGATCACCTCGACCCCGATGCCCTCCAGGGCCAGGGCCTGGGCGGCCTCCACCGCCCGCCAGGTCATCGCGCCCCAGGTGACCACCGTGGCGTCGGAGCCCTCGTGGCGGACCCGCGAGCCGCCCATCGGCCGGACCGGACCTCCGACGCTCACCTCTTCCTTGGCACCGAAGTAGAGCGTCCGGTTCTCCACCACCAGGACCGGGTCGTCGCCGTGCACCGCCGTGATCAGCAGGTCGTGGGCGTCCTGCGGGGTGGACGGCATGCACACCCGCAACCCGGGGACGTGCAGGAAGAGCGCCTCCAGGCACTGGGAGTGCTGCGCGCACGCGCCCGGCGCGTTGCCCTGCTGGGTGCGGATGGTCAGCGGCGCGGCGAGCCGGCCGCCGGAGACGTAGCGGACGTTGGCCGCCTGGTTCACGATCTGGTCGAGCGCGACGAGCGAGAAGTCGGCCCACATGATCTCGACGACCGGGCGGCGGCCCATCATGGCGGCGCCCACGGCGCTGCCGAGGATCGCCGCCTCGCTGATCGGGGTGTCGAACACGCGCTCGCCGTACTGCTTGCGCAGGCCCCGGGTGACGCCGAAGACACCGCCGGGCACGCCCACGTCCTCGCCGTAGACGAGAGTCTCCGGCAGTTCCTCCATCAGGCGGTGCAGGGCCGCGTTGACGGCCTCACCGTACGACAGCTTGCGGATGGTCTCAGGCATACAGGTGCTCCAGGGCGGTCGCGGGGTCGGCGGGCGGGGCGGCCAGCGCGGCCGCGGCGGCGGCCTCGGTCTCGGCCCTGGCCCGGGCCTCCACCGCGTCGATCTCGGTGGCCGGGACGCCGTCGGCGAGCAGGCCCTCGCGCAGGCGCGCGATCGGCTCCCGGCGCAGGATCCGGTCCATCTCACCCGGCTGCCGGTAGGCCTCGGCGTCGCCGATGTAGTGGCCGACGATGCGCTCCGTCATGCACTCCAGCAGCGTCGGCCCGCCGCCCTCGCGGGCGACCTCCACCGCGTCGCGCACGTGGAAGCGGACCGACTCGGCGTCGTTGCCGTCGATGCGGTAGCCGGGCATGCCGTAGGCGGCGGCCCGGTCGGCCAGGCGCGGGCCCCGGACCATGTCGGCGATCGGGGTCAGCTCCGAGTAGCGGTTGTTCTCGCACACGAAGACCACGGGCAGGTCGAAGGCCGCGGCGAAGTTCATCGCCTCGTGGACCGCGCCCTGGTTCATCGCGCCGTCGCCGAAGACGGTCACCGCCACCCGGTCGGACCCGTCGAAGCGGCCGGCGAGCGCCGCGCCGCACGCGATCGGGGCGCCGGCGCCCACGATGGAGTTCTCCCCGTGGAAGCCGTACTCGGCGGCGGTGAAGTAGGCCGAGCCGCCGCGGCCGCCGTTGACGCCGGTGGCGCGGCCCAGCAGCTCGGCGAAGAGCGGCTCGGCGGGCACGCCCCTGGCGAGCGCCCAGCCGTGGCCCCGGTACGTCGCGAACAGCGCGTCCTGGGGCTCCAGCGCGTCGCAGGCACCGACCGGTATGGCCTCCTGCCCGATGCACAGGTGGACCGAGCCGACGATCGGCCCCGCGAGGCGCAGCTCGCGTACTTTCTCCTCGAAGGCGCGGATGCGCCACATGGCCAGCAGGTCCGCGAGCCGTCGCTCACTCATTGTCGGTCTCCTCGGTCCGCCACGCCGCGAGCGCGACGGCACAGATCGTCTCGGCGTCGCCGATGTAGGACTCGGGGGGCATCGGGAGCGGTCCGAGGCTCGCGAGGTCGTCGGGCCCGGCCACCTCCCGCAGGGTGTCGGCGAGCGCGCGGCGGTCCGCCCGCGCGCGGTGCGCGGCCCGGTAGACGAGGTCGTGCGCCTGCTCGCGGCCCAGCGCGGGGGCCAGGCGCATCATGTACGCCTCCGCCATGATCAGGCCGCCCTCGGCGTCGAGGTTGCCGCGCATCGCCTCGGGGAAGACCTGCAGCCCCGCGGCGACCTCGGCGGCGGTGACCAGGGCGCCCGCGGCGAGCTCGGCCAGCTGCGGCACCACGTACCACTCCACCTGCCACTCGCCCGCGGCCCGCTCGTGGCCGGCCTCCATCGCCCGGAACACCGCCGAGCTGAGGGCGCCCGCCGTGCCGGACATGCCGATGATCGCCTCGCAGCCGATCGGGTTGGCCTTCTGCGGCATCGTGGAGGACGCGCCGCGGTGGTGGCCGCCGGCCTCGCGGACCTCGCCGACCTCGGTCCGGGACAGGTCCACGATCTCGCGGGCGAACCTGGCCGCGGTCGCCGTGACGCTCGCGCAGACGACGCCGAACTCGGCGACCCCGTCCCTGGCCACGTGCCAGGGCACGTCGGTCTGGACGAGCCCGAGCCGGGCCGCGACACCCTTCCTGACCACGGCGGCCTGCTCGCCCATGGCGGCGGAGGTGCCCCCGGCGCCGAAGAGGGAGACGGCCGGGACCCGCCGCAGGGCGGCGCGCAGCCGCCGGCGCTGACGGGTGACCTCCGCCAGCAGCACCGCCAGCTTCGCGCCGAACGTGGTGGGGACGGCCTGCTGGGCGTGGGTCCGCGCGGCCACGACGGTGCCCGCGTGCTCCTCGACCAGGCGGGCGAGGGCGTCGCCGAAGGACTCCAGCAGCGCGACCAGGCGCTCCAGCGCCTCTCTCATCTGCAGGGACAGGCCGCTGTCCATGATGTCCTGCGTGGTCGCGCCGTAGTGGACGCGGCCGTTGGGCCCCTCGGGCAGCGCGGCGGCGATCATGCGCACCAGCGGGAGGATGGGGTAGCCCACGTTCACGGCCTCCCGCCAGAGGCGGTCGAGGTCGACGTTGGCGGGCACGCACGCCGCGGCGATGGCCTCGGCGTCGCTCTCGTCGATCAGCCCCGCCTCGGCCTGGGCCCGGGCGAGCGCCGCCTCGACCCGCAGCCACGCGAGCACGGTGCTCTCCGCGGAGAAGATCCCGGCCATCCCGGCGTCGCCGAACAGTCTGGGGAGCAGTTTGAAGGTCTGCATGGTCAGTTCATCTCCAGTCCGCCGTCGACGTTCAGCGCCTGACCGGTGACGAACGAGGCGAGATCGCTGGCGAGGAAGAGGACGGCGGCGGCGAGCTCCTCGGGGCGGCCGGGGCGCCGGAGCGGGGAGCGGTCGCTGACCTCCTTGAGGTAGTTCGCCCCGGCCTCCGGGCCGAATCGGGCGTCGCGGTCGGCGATGATCTCATCCCACATGGGGGTGAGGAAGACCCCCGGGCAGACGGCGTTGACCCGGACCGGGGCGAACGCCTCGGCGGCCGACTTCGTCAGCGAGAGCAGCGCGGTCTTGGTCGCCGAGTAGTGCGCGGCGTTGGGCCGCCCGGACCGGGCCGCGACGGAGGCGAGGGTCACGATCGATCCGCCGCCCTGCTCGACCATGCGGCGGCCGACCGCCTGGGTGATCCAGAAGGCGCCGTTGAGGTTGACGTCGACGATGCGGCGCCACTCCTCCGTGCTGACCTCCAGCAACGGCGTGGTGCGCATGATGCCGGCGCAGTTCACCAGGATGTCGATGCGGCCGATCCCCTCGGCCAGGGCGTGCGCCTGCTCCGGGTCGGCGAGGTCGGCGGCCCGGTCGCGCGCCCCCAGAGCGGTCGCGACCTCGGTGAGCCGCGGTCCCTCCAGGTCGGAGACGACGAGGTCGGCACCGGCGGCGGCCAGTGCCCGGGCGCACGCGACGCCGAGCCCTCCCGCCGCTCCGGTGACGAGCGCCGTGCGCCCCGCCAGGTCGATCGTGACAGCCATCCCCGGTGTTCCCCCTCGGTTGGTCAAACGATTGACTGGGAATGTAGCAGCGCCCTCACAAAGCGGACAAGAGGTCGGTCAATCGTTTTTATTACGAAGTTCTTCCAGCGTTAACACGCCGCGGGCGAGGTGAGCCGGCCCGGAGCGAGGAGTTCGCGAGAGAGGAAGTACGGGCGGCGCGGGGGCACGCGGGCGACGGCGCGGGGCGCGCGACTCCGGCACGGGAGCGCGGGATGTCCGTCCCGCGGGCGACGGCACGGGAGCACGGGGCGACCATCCCGGACAGGGCGCGGAAGCGCGAGAGCGTCCACCCCGCGGGCGGCGGAGCGGGGCGTCCACCCCGCGGACGGCGGCACGGAGGCGGCCACCCCGGGGCGACGGCATCGGGATCGGGATCGGGGCGGCGGCCCCTGACCGCGATGCCGCGACATGCGGGGGCGACTCCTGAGAGCGAGGCACCCCGCCGGAAGGCCCTCGCCATTCCGGTCTCCACAAAACGCCATTAAGGGTTATTACTCACTGTCAATGCATGATCCAGGGATCACCAGATCATTCCCCGATAAGGTCGGAGGATATATATTCAATGTCATCGCCGGTCACTTATCGCCGCCTTTCCCGCGGTCCCGCGGGAAGCCGCCGCGGCGCCGGCCGGAAACAAGAGAACCCGGGCGGAAATCTATGGGAAACCGCCGGAGAACCCGGCCCAGAACCGATCGAGAACCTCCCGCGGCCGCGCGGGCGGCCACGGCTGCGACCACGGGCGAGGCGACCGCCGGGGCGGACGGCCAGGCCGCGGAGGAGCAGCCGTCCGCCGTCCGCCGCGTGCTGCGCAGCCCCCTTACATGGACCGGCGGCGTGCTGGCCGCGGTCGCCGCCCCCGTGCTCGTCCCGTTGGTGCAGGGCGGCGGCCTCGACCTGGTCGACCAGTTGTTCGGGCGACCGCCGCTGCGGGTCGTCCTCATCGGTGCGAGCCCTCCGGAGGGCGGCCCGACCGCGTTCCGGACCGACCCC
Source organism: Streptosporangium fragile (assembly GCF_039534445.1). Taxonomy (NCBI): domain Bacteria; kingdom Bacillati; phylum Actinomycetota; class Actinomycetes; order Streptosporangiales; family Streptosporangiaceae; genus Streptosporangium; species Streptosporangium fragile. Next base: position 120,240 of record NZ_BAAAVI010000022.1, read on the forward strand.
ACGGCACCCGCCGACCGCAGCGTGCTCCTCACCGACCCGTCAGAGGAGGAGTTCACGGCGCTGGCGCACCGCCACGACGCCGGAGCGGTCGGGCAACTGGACGTCCTCCTGCTGCTCGAAGGCGGGCGCGGCGACGTGCGGGTCGTGGACATCCGGCCACGGATAAGGCGCAGCACGCCGATTCTCACCGGCGCGTATTTCGCTCCGGACAGTGGAGGGCAGTCGGATGTCATCCCACTCCGCGCCGACCTCGACCGTCCAGACACATCCCTTAAAACCATAGAAAAAGATGGAAAGAGCGGGAAGCGCTATTTCTCCGTCAAGCAGATAGACCTCAAACGGGGAGAGCGGGAGACCCTTGCCATCACCTTCACCGCCAGCCGGTCGACCGTCGAGTTCGACCTGGAGGTCACCCTTTTCACCGGCGGGGAGCTGCGCAAGCAGGTGATCGGCGGCGCCGACGACGGGGTCTTCCGCATCACCGGAGCCGCAACGGACCACCGCGCCTACGGCTCGGTGTACGTCGAGGAGGGCACCTCCTGGCATGAGGCCAGGGGAAAGGTCCTGTGCAAGCGCTTCCCCCGGTCCCGGGGATGCTGACAGATGCGCCGTCTCGCCGCCGCCGCGGCCCTTCTCCTGCCCCTGTGGGCGCTCGGCGCCGACGTCCCGTCCCCGCCGGTCTCCCGCCTCGGCGGGTTCACCCCGGTCTGGCAAGCGCCCGCCGACGGGCCCGGCTACGGGGAGGACGGGGACCTGCCCCATCTCCTCCACGGCGCCTCCGGCGACCTCCTGATCTCCTCGGGGGAGGCTTCGGGAGAGGTCGTCCTGCGCGAGGCGGCGACGGGCCGGGTGCACACCCGGCTGCGGATGGGGCGCGGGCAGCGGCTGGAACAGGCCGGGCTCGCCGGCGACACCGTGGTCGCGCACCGCAGCGAGCCGGGCGGGGCCCCGTCCGATGTCCCCGTCCACCGGCTCAGCGGCCATCGCGCCGGTTCGGGCGGGCAGCTGTGGAGCGTCGACGCCTCGGCGGTGCTGGAGCGGGAGACCGGAGCGCGCCCGGAGGCGGTGCAGACGACCGTGACGGCAGCCGGGATCGTGCTGGGAGGCACCGAATCAGGAGCCCTGGTGGGCCTGCGGCCCGGTGACGGGAGCACGGCCTGGCGCGCCGCAGTCCCCGGGGCGGCCCTCGGCGGCTGCGAGCGCACCATGGCGGCGGGGCCCACCGCGCTGGCGGTGATGCTGCACTGCCACGGGGTGACGACCGTCACCGCGCTCGACCCCGCGACCGGCCACCCCCGGTGGCGCCGCGACGTCCCGGGCCCCGGCGAGGACGCCCCCGGGGAGGAACCGCTCGACCAGGGGGGGTGGCCCCGCTCACTGGAGGTGGGCGCGGACGGGACGGTGCTGGCCTCGGCGGGCGAGGTCCACGAGGTCTACTCCCCCACGGGGAAGAGGCTGGTCGCGGCGGGCCGGGGACAGGCGTACGGGCTCGCCGTCACCGAGCGGGGGTTCGTCTTCCAGAGCCAGCCGGACGCGTGGTTCCCGGCGGAGATCACCACCGCCGTCGGCCGCGACGGGCGGATCGCGTGGCGGCGCGGGCTGCCGGCCGGGCGGATCCACGCGGTCGGCCGGGTCCGCGGGCCGCGCCTCGCCGTGGCGGGGGCGCCCACCGGACCGCCCGACGGTTCGATGCCGGCCTTCCTCACCGTCGTGGATCTCGACGACGGCGCCTTCACCCAGCGCCCGCTGCCCACGTACGGTCTCACGTCCACCCTGATCGGCACCGGGGCGGGGCTGGCGCTTGTCCACGACGGCAGCCCCGGCGGTGGGCGGGTCACCGCCTACCGGCTCTCGCCTCCCTCCGGCATCGGGGCGCCCGAGCTCGGCGGCGTCGCCCCGGAGGCGTGGCCGGACGCGTGCGGGCTGCTCCGCGTGACGGACCTCGCGGTCCTGCGGACCGGCTACAGCGCCCACCCCCGCCACCGGCGGATCGCCGGGCTGCCCCTGCCCCACCCCGCCACCTGCGACTTCGCCCCGCCTCTCGACGGGGGCGCCGCCGTGTCGCTCGCCGTGGAGTGGGTGGCCCCCTCCCCCGCCGCCGCGCGATCCCTGGTCGCCGGGGAACTGGCCTACCGGGCCCATGGGGTGGAAGACCGGCGAACGTCCGAGCGGCGGGGCGAGGGCGTATGGCAGATCGACGGCACCGGCCTGGCCCCCCGCCCCGACTCCGCGCTCATCACCGCGGGCGGTGTGGTCGTCCGGCTGAGAGTGTTCGACGACCCGGAGGGGGTCCGGAGGGTCGCGGAGACCGTGGCGCGGAGACTCCGCGAGACCCGCGGGTGAGACCGCGGAAGCGCCGGAGGACGGGAACCCCTGACGTGAGGCGCCGAAGGCCTCCGGGCGAGACCCCCGCCGCAGGATCGGAGCGCCCGACGCCCGGATGAGGCCCTGCCCGCCGGACCCCGGCGGGCAGGCCCTGACACGCGGCCGGGACGGCGTGGACCGGTGGCGGGCGCCCGCTCCCCCGAGACGGGCGCCCGCCACCGGTCCGTGGACCGGTGGATCCTCCGTCAGGCCGGTGTCATGACCTCCTTGTCCCGGTCCGCGTCCCCGCCGGGCACTCCGGCGGCCTGCGGGGGCCGCGGCGCGGCGTCGTGCTCGTCGAGGAGGGTGGTCTCGTCGAACGGCACCCGCCCGGCCAGGACCTCGGCGGCACGCTCCCGGTCGAACTCACCGGTCCAGGTGCCGATCAGGACGGTGGCCACCGCGTTGCCCGCGAAGTTGGTCAGCGCCCGCGCCTCGGACATGAAGCGGTCGATGCCGACGATGAGGCCGACGCCGTCGACCAGGTCGGGACGGTGCGACTGCAGGCCGCCGGCGAGCGTGGCCAGGCCCGCGCCGGTGACCCCGGCCGCGCCCTTCGAGGCGATCATCATGAAGACCAGCAGGGAGAGCTGCTCGCCGATGGAGAGCGGGGCTCCGGTGGCGCTCGCGACGAACAGCGTGGCCATGGTGAGGTAGATGGCGGTGCCGTCGAGGTTGAAGGAGTAGCCGGTCGGCACGGTGATGCCGACGACGGGCCGGCTCACGCCCAGGTGCTCCATCTTGGCGATCAGGCGGGGCAGGGCCGACTCCGAGGACGAGGTCGACAGGATGAGCAGGAACTCCCTGCCCAGGTAGCGCAGCAGGGAGAACAGGCCGACCCGCGCCACCAGCCAGAGCATCGGCCCGAGGACCGCCAGCACGAAGACCAGGCAGGTCGCGTAGAAGGCGAGCATGATGACGCCGAGACTCCTGAGCGCGTCCACGCCGGTGGCGCCGACGACCGCGGCGATCGCGCCGAAGGCGCCGACCGGGGCCGCCCACATGATCATGGCGAGGATCCGGAAGACGAGCCGCTGGATGTGCCCGATGCCGTTCAGGATGGGCGTGGCCCGCTCCCCCATCGCCTGCAGGGCGAACCCGGCGAGCAGCGCGACGAGGAGGGTCTGCAGCACCTGGCCCTCGGTGAACGCCGAGACGAGCGTGGTGGGGATGATCCCGAGCAGGAACGTCACCGTGTCGCTCTCGCCGCCCTTGGCCGCCTCGTCCGCGGCGGCCTTGCGGAGTTCGTCAGTGAGCTGGAGGCCGTGGCCCGGGTCGACCAGGTTGCCCACGACCAGGCCGATGCCCAGCGCGACGGTCGACATGGCCAGGAAGTAGCCGAGCGCGAGGCCGCCGACCCGGCCGACCTTGGCGGCCTTGGTGACCGACCCCACGCCGAGCACGATCGTGCAGAAGATGATGGGACTGATCATCATCTTGATGAGCGCGACGAAGGCCGTACCCAGCGGCTTCAGCGCCTTGCCGAGATCGGGGGCGGCCAGTCCGACCGCGATGCCGAGGATCACGGCGACGATGACGGCGATGTAGAGATAATGTGTTCGATCCCGGGTCGCGGACATACGGTTCCCCGTTCTGGATGGAAACTCTGGTCAAGCGACTATGGGCCGGTTCTGTGATCTAAGTCACCATTGCGTACATTTCGTTCGTGAGCTTGCAGAAACTGACCGGACACATGCGCGGCTGGAGCCTGGCCAGGCAGATGCTGGCGCTGCAGATCGTCGTGGTGGGGGTCACCGTGGCGGGCGGCGCCGTCCTGGCCTTCCTCCAGGCGGGCGAGCTGCTCCGGGACGAGGCCGCCGGCACCGCCAGAGCGGTGACCGTCAGCGTCGCCGACTCCCCGTCGGTCCTCGCCGCGATGGGCGACTCGGCCGCCCTGCAACCGTACGCGGAACGGGTCCGGCGGGAGACCGGCGTCGACTTCGTCACGATCATGAGCGTCGACGGCGTGCGCTACACCCACCCCAACCCGGCGCAGATCGGTCGTCGTTTCCTCGGCAACACCGCGCCCGCCCTGGCCGGGCGGGTCTTCACCGAGACCTACACCGGCACGCTCGGCCCCTCGGTCCGCGCCGTCGCCCCGGTGCGTGACGCGCGGGGCAGGGTGGCGGGCCTGGTCAGCGCGGGCATCACGATCGACAAGATCAGCGCCAGGCTCCGCGGGCAGGTGGCCGGGGCGGCGCTGATCGGCGCGCTCGGCCTGTCCGTCGGCGGGGCGGGCACCTACCTGGTCGGCAGCCGGCTGCGCCGCCAGACCCACGGGATGGGCCCGGCCGAGCTGAGCCGGATGTACGAGTACCATGACGCGATCCTGCACGCGGTGCGGGAGGGGCTGCTGCTCGTCGACACCTCCGGTACGGTGACGCTGTGCAACGACGGCGCCCGGGAGCTCCTGGGCCTGGAGGGCGAGGTGAGCGGGCGGCACGTCACCGGGCTGGGCCTGCCCCCCTCCCTGGCCGAACGGCTGGCGACCGGCGAGAACCTCACCGACGAGATCCACATGACCGGTGAGCGGACGCTCGTGGTGAACGCCGCGGTGGTCCGCTCGGGCTCCCGCTCGCTCGGCACCGTGGTCACCCTGCGCGACCACACCGAGCTGCAGTCCCTGGCCGGGCAGCTCGACGCCGAGCGCGGCTTCGCCGACTCCCTGCGCGCCGCCGCGCACGAGGCGGCCAACCGGCTGCACACCGTGATCACCCTCGTCGAGCTGGGCCGGACCGAGCAGGCCGTGGCCTTCGCGACCGAGGAGATCAAGGCGGCGCAGCAGCTGACCGACCGGGTGGTGGGCGCGGTACGCGAACCGGTGATCGCCGCGCTGCTGCTGGGCAAGAGCGCCGAGGCCGGGGAGCGGGGGGTGGAGCTGGTGATCACTCCTGACAGCGGGCTCGACGACATCGGCCTGGACGCCCGGGACCTGGTGACGATCCTCGGCAACCTGATAGACAACGCGGTGGACGCCGCCATGGCCGGTACGCCGCCCGCGCGGGTGGAGGTCCGCCTGCGGGCCGACGAGACGGCCTTCCTGATCAGCGTGGCCGACAGCGGTCAGGGGCTCGATCCCGCCACGGCGGACGAGGCGTTCCAGCGGGGCTGGACCACCAAGGGCGACGGCCGCGGCCTCGGCCTGGCCATGGTCGGGCAGGCGGTCCGCCGCCTGGGTGGGACGATCGAGGTGGGCTCGGCGGCCGGAGCCGCCGTGACGGGTGCCGGAGGGCACGGGGGGCACAGCGGGAACGGGGCGGCCGGGCCGGGCGCGGTGTTCACCGTACGGCTGCCGCTGCGGGGGAAGGACGTTCGATGATCTCGGTACTGGTCGTCGAGGACGAGAAGATCACCGCCGAGGCGAACCGGCTCTTCGTCGAGCGGGTGCCCGGTTTCCAGGTGAAGGGAGTGGTCAGGTCGGGTGGGGAGGCGCTGCGGTTCCTGCGGCGGGAATCGGTCGACCTGATCCTGCTCGACCTCTACCTGCCCGACATGCACGGCCTGGACGTGTGCCGGGCGCTGCGGGCGGCGGGGGTGCTGTCGGACGTCATCGCGGTCACCTCGGCGCGCGACCTGTCGGTGGTCCGGTCGGCGGTCTCGGTCGGCGTGGCGCAGTACCTGCTCAAGCCGTTCACGTTCGCCTCGCTGAGCGAGAAGCTCACCCGCTACGCGGAGTTCCGGTCGTCGGTCGAGGGCTCCGGGGAGGCCAGCGGCCAGGGCGAGGTGGACCGCGCGCTGGCGGCCCTGCGCGGCCCGGCGCAGAATCCCCTGCCCAAGGGGATGACCCAGGCGACCCTGGACGCGGTGCTCGCCGAGTTGCGCAAGGCTCCCGACGGCCTGTCGGCGCAGACCGCCGGGGCCGCGATCGGCGTCTCCCGGGTGACGGCCCGGCGTTACCTGGAGCATCTGACCGAGATCGGCGTCACCCGCCGGGTTCCCCAGTACGGCGGGGTCGGGCGGCCCGAACTGCTCTACCGGATCACCTGAGCACTCTGGCGTCACGAAGCTCGTGGAACTGGTAGGAAAAAGGCAGCCCGCCCTGCGACCCGCGGGCGAAGGAGCAAAGCATGGCCTTTTTCACGGTCTCATCGAGCATGCTCGGCACGGCGCTCGTCGTGCAGGCGAACGGTGAACTCGACTACCGGCACGCCCCGGTCTTCCGCAGCGAGCTGACCAAGGCGTGGGAGGCCGGAACGCCTCCCCTGGTCGTCATCGACCTCACCGGTCTCACCTTCTGCGACTCCACCGGCATGGCGGAACTGATCCTGGGGCTCCAGCGCAGCCATGCCCTGGGCACGCGACTGGTTCTCGCCGGCGTGCACGGCACGCTGGAGCGGATTCTCGCCATCACCGGCCTGCGCTCCTCCTTCGAGGTCTTCCCCTCCGTCGAGGAGGCCCTGCGGAGCGCCTGATCAGCCGTTGCCCCCCTGGTCGATCGGGACCCGGGGCGCGTCCACGATGACGTCGGAGAAGATGTCGACGGCCAGGGCGATCACACCGCCGACCGCGATGATCCCGCCGCCCGCCCAGAACAGCGTCCAGTTGGGGCCGAGGCACAGGGCCACACCCCCGACGGTGAACCCCAGCAGAATGACGATCACCGCAAGCCAAGACTTGGGGCTTCCTCCGTGGCTTCCAGCCATGAGTCTTTCCTCTCCCGTACGAATCAGTGATGCGTGCCGTTCGCCGCGGCGATCACCCGGGTCAGCGACCGGTGGAGCTCCTCCAGCTCCGCCAGCTCCATACCCAGGCGTTTGACGATCATCGGCGGGATCGCCTCCGCCTCGTCCCGCAGCTTGCGGCCCTCCGGCGTGAGCGATACGGCCAGGACGCGCTCGTCCTGGCTGTCACGCTGCCGCCGGATGTAGCCGACCACCTCGAGACGCTTCAGCAGCGGGGACAGCGTACCGGGGTCGAGTCTCAGTAGCTTGCTCAGCTCCTTGACAGAGAGGGGTGCGCGCTCCCAGAGGGCGAGCATCACCAGATACTGGGGGTGGGTCAGCTTCATGGGCTCCAGCAGCGGCCGGTAGAGCGCGATGACGTTGCGCGAGGCGACCGCCAGGGCGAAGCACACCTGGCGGTCCAGGCTCAGGGCATCCGCCGTTTCACTCATACAACCCTCCACCCCCACATAGTATGATAATTGGTGCACAAACTGTTGACGCCCCAAGTGTCGGCACGCAAAGGAGTCCCATGTTTCACCGCAAGCCGATCGAGGAGCGGATCGCCGAGCGGCAGGCTCAGCGCCCCGCCCTCAAGGAGGGCAAGTACTTCGAGCACGGGCCCGCGAAGTTCGTCTTCATCTTCGGCATCGTCTTCGTGGTCGTCGGCCACCTGGCGGGCCTGCTGTTCCTGATGGCCCTGGGCGTGCACTAGACCCCCGCAGAAAGTGGCGGTACGGCCTGTTCCAGTCAGCCGAATCCCCGGTTACGGCATGAGATGATGATCCGGTTGGCTGGGGCTGGACCACCGCCCAGATCAGGAGGTCTGCATGTCTGACGTCACACAGGAACCCGAGAGTTCCGACGACGAACTGAAGCGCAAGTTCCGCGAGGCCCTGGAGCGTAAGAAGCAGGCCCAGACGGACGCGGGCGCCGGAGGCCGGGGGAAGGGCTCCTCGAAGATCCACGGTTCTCACGGCCCCGTGGGGGGCAAGCGCTCCTTCCGCCGCAAGAGCGGCTGAGCGGCGGCTGAGCACGGTGCGGCCGAGGCGGGCCGGGCACGCCCCGCAGGGGCCGCCCGTCCCGCACCCGGCGCCGCGGCGGAGCGCCGGGCCCCGTAGGCTGTCCGGGTGCGTGATCTCGGCGAAGACCCCCGTCCGGCACGCGGCGCCGTCCGCGAGGTCCACCGCGTCGACCGGGCGGCGACCCTGGACTACTCCCCCGACCTGGACGGGCTCGCCGACCCCGGTGAGATCGTCTGGGCCTGGGTCCCCTACGAGGAGGACCCGGACCGGGGCAAGGACCGGCCGCTGCTGGTCGTCGGCCGTGACGGGCGCAGGCTGCTGGCGATGATGCTGTCCAGCCGCGGCGGCGGAGACCCCCGCGAGTGGCTGGAGATCGGTCCCGGCCGCTGGGACCGGGAGAACCGCGTCTCCTATCTGCGCCTGGACCGGATCTTCGTCCTGGACGAGGACGGCATCCGGCGCGAGGGCTCGATCCTGGACGGCGAGCGCTTCGCCCGCGTGGCCGCCGTGCTCGCGCGGACCCACGGCTGGGCCGCCGACGGCTGAGGCCCGTCCCGCGGATCCTCGACGACATCGTCCTCCCGTCACACGGGATCACCCCCGGCCGTCCGGCCGGGGGCGATCACGCGTGACACGCGGCGCTAGGAGCCGTAGGTGCGCACGTAGTCGAACCGCGCGACCGCGCCCGCCCTGTTCATCGAGACCAGGCCGATCTTGAGATCCCCCTTGATCGGCAGAGTCCAGACGCCGTTGTGCACCCAGTGCTCGCCGTCCCGGCTGGTCGCGGCGCGCACCTCGTTCTCGTTGTTCACGGTGTCGGCGTGGTAGGAGAGCCGCAGCCACATGGTGTCCGCGGTCGGCCCGCCGAACATCGGGGCGTTGGCCACCGGGGTCGGCGGCGTGGTCGTCGGCCGCTCGCCCTCCTTGCCGAACTCGCTGACCTGCAGCAGGGCCCCGCCGCCGTTGTTCAGCGGCAGCACCGAGTGGACCATCTTGAACCAGCGGTCGTCGTTCTCGTACAGCAGGATCCCGGCCTGCTGGGCGGACTGGCCCGGAGCGAAGTGGATCTTCGTCTCCACCGTGTAGTCACCCTCCGGCGCGTCCCGCAGCAGCACCGACGCCCTGTTGTCTCCCAGGTACAGCTCCGCGTTCTGGGTCGGCCAGGAGAGCGCGCCCGCGTCCATGGCCGCCCCGGCCGCCGGGCCGCGTACCCACCGCCACGGTGAGTCGGCGGTCGTGCCGGGCAGGGTGCCGCCGTCGAACTCGTCGCTGTGGGCGGGGAGCAGCGGTCCCGGCCCGGGCACGGTCACCCGCTCCGTCACCGGCCGGTGGAGCGCCGCCGCGCCCACGTTGTCGGTGGCGGCCGGGCCGCCGCGTGCGGCCGCGCCGAC